>JAIOWY010000007.1:0-24641 GCA_021741845.1 Candidatus Nanopelagicales bacterium | reverse complement strand
GAGCTAATAAATCTCCCTGAAGCTCCGCGGCACCCTGGTTTTCTGCGTGGCGCCGACCATGCGCGGACGCTTCTCGGTGATGGAGTTGAGCATCAGGTGCAATCAGCACTCGCTCACCCATGCGATGCGCGCGCCAACACAGATCAACATCGTCGCGAAAGAGGGGCAGTGCTGGATCGAATCCGCCTAGGGCATCCCAGATGTCCCGACGGATCAACATTCCGGCAGAACTGACGGCCAAAACATCGCGTGTTCCATCATGTTGACCCTGATCATGTTCACGACGCTCGAGTCCGGTCACGCGGCGGCCATCCGAGGTGACAGAAACACCTACCTCGAGGAGCAGACGCCGGTCATGCCAGCCGAGAATTTTCGGTCCGAGGATCGCCGCCGATGGATTGTCGTCGGCCGCTTCCAGTAGTCGCTCCAGGCAGTGAATATCCGGCGCGGAGTCGTCGTGGAGCAGCCACAACCACTCAATAGTGTCGGTGGGCCGTGGGTCGTGGTGGAAATCTGGTCGAGGGGTATCTGTCACACCTGCGTCCACAGCGGCACCAAATCCACGATTCTTCTCCAGCGCAATCACCCGATCACGACCCAGTGATTCCATCAGAATGTCCGCCGACGTATCGGTGGAGGCGGAGTCCACACCCACAATCACTTCGGGCGCCCGGGTGGAGCGGGCAATGGTGGTTAACACGGCGGGCAACCACACGGCTCCGTTGTGACTGACCAGCACCGTTGTGACGAAATGTGAGCGAGTAATTCGAACGGGAGTGTCGTCCTCCTCCGGGTCATCGAAAAACCACTCGGTGGGCACATCCGTGGCTTGGGGATCAGGCTCCCCCACAAACTCCGACTCTGTCCACGCCTGGTCCGGATCTAACGGGCCCGAATCTAACGTTCCCGAATCTAACGTTCCCGGCTCCAACGTTCCCGACTCAGGTACGTCGGGCGCGACTCCCTTGGCGGGGGGCTCGCTCGACTCGGGGAAGGTCACAGCACCACCCTACGTGGTGCTTGACCGCGCCAGCGGGAGCATCGGTGGAGAAAATCGATGGAAAAGAGCCCGAGGGAACGTGAGAACAGCGCTTAGGAGACGGCGCGTTTTTTCAGGCGGCGACGCTCGCGCTCGGAGAGTCCACCCCAAATACCAAATCGCTCGTCCTGCTCGAGGGCGTATTCCAAGCACTCAACGCGGACCTCACAGGAGAGGCACACTTTCTTCGCCTCGCGGGTACTGCCGCCCTTCTCAGGGAAAAACGCCTCAGGGTCGGTTTGTGCGCACAGGGCTCGCTCTTGCCAGCTCAGTTCCTCAGCGTCAGCCAGGGGGACTATTCCAAGACTGATGGAGCCCACACTCAGCGTATCTAAATCGGCCACGCGCCGAACCTCCTCGACCCACCACGATCATGATGTATGACCGATGGTTGATGACATATGTTCCGGCTTCCACCGGCTTACTACGCTGTATTACAGGGGTGTAGTTCACAAACGTCAAGCCTGAATAGGACAAAACGGACACATTGAGCAAGTTTTTTTTCGATTTCCCCCGGAAACCCTTATTTCGTCCCCTGAGCAGGGGACAAACGGCGGCTAGGGCAAGATTCATCCGTGACCTCTGCGACCTCCCCCCGTACGGCTCCATTTCGCATCACTGCCCTCGCGGGCGGGATCGGCGGCGCTCGTTTTATTCGAGGATTGACCCAATCGGAAACTGTTCGTAACTACCTCGCCGAACACTTCCCCGGTCGCGAACTCGAGGTCACCGTGATCGCGAATACGGGTGACGACATCTGGGTACACGGTCTGCGGGTATGCCCCGATCTGGACTCGCTGATGTACACCCTCGGTGGCGGGATCAGCGCCGAGCGCGGCTGGGGACGGGAAAATGAAACTTTCACCGCCAAGGAGGAGCTCGCCGCCTATGGAGTCGAGCCCACCTGGTTTGGTTTAGGCGATCGCGATATTGCCACCCATCTGGTGCGCACTACCTCACTCCAATCGGGTTACACGCTCTCGGAGGTGACCCAGGCACTGTGCACGCGGTGGAACCCCGGCGTGCGCCTTATTCCCATGTCAGATGACCGCTGTGAAACACACGTCGTTGTTGACCACCCCGATACGCAATCGCGCGTCGCCATTCACTTTCAAGAGTGGTGGATTAAGTATCGTGCCGGATTACCAGCCCACGACTTTGTGTACGTCGGGAAAGACCAAGCACAGCCGGCACCAGGTGTCCTCGATGCGATTCTCGATGCTGATCTGGTGATTTTGCCGCCGAGCAATCCTGTGGTGTCCATTGGAACAATTCTCAATATCGCTGGAATCCGCGAAGCACTGCACAGCACAACAGCGCCGATCGTGGGTATCTCGCCGATTGTCAACGGCGCCCCGGTGCGCGGTATGGCCGATGCATGTCTCTCGGCGATCGGTGTGGAAACGTCAGCCTCCGGTGTTGCCCTGCACTACGGGGCTCGTTCGACGGACGAGCCAGACGGCGGCATTCTGGATTACTGGCTGGTCGATTCCAGTGACGCTGACTCACTCGCGGCGCTCACCGCTGCGGGTATACCCGCTAAGGCGGTTCCGCTCCTTATGACCGACATTGAAGCCACCGGGGAAATGGCGCGGCAGGCAATGGCTTTCGCACTCCCCTCCACCTTGAATGCTTGATAATCACTCATGATCACACTCACCGGCATTGCGATTGATCACTCTTTTGTTCAGGGCGACAATCTGGCCGAGATCATGAGCCAGGCGATTGCACACCACCCAGATCTCCCCGGTGGTTTGCGCGACGGCGACATTGTTGTTGTGACCAGCAAAATTGTTGCCAAAGTGGAGGGCAGAACAATCTCTGCCCAGGATCGCGAAGATGCGATCACGGCTGAGACGGTGCGGGTTGTGGCCACCAAGGTTCACGATCGTGGCACAACGCGCATCGTGGAAACGGAACACGGATTAATCCTGGCCGCTGCCGGAGTGGACGCCAGTAACACCGAGGACGGCACCGTCGTTTTATTGCCCCGCGACCCCGATGCCAGCGCGCGCCAGCTCAAGCAGGCGCTCGAGTCCACACACGGCATTACCGTCGGCGTGATCATTACCGACACGCTCGGGCGTGCGTGGCGCCTGGGCGTAACTGACCACGCGATTGGCGCGGCCGGGGTGCAGGTACTCGACGACCTCACCGGCACCACCGACTCCTTCGGCCAGCAGCTACACATGACCGTTGTTGCGATCGCCGATCAACTAGCCGCAGCGAGTGAATTGGTGCGCGCCAAAGCGAGCATGACTCCCGTCGCGGTGATCCGAGGTGCCCAGCAGTGGGTCACCGCATCCGACTCACGCGCCCGGGATCTCATTCGCCCACCCGAGGAGGACCTGTTTTCCCTCGGCACCGCAGAGGCCCGCGAGCAGGGTGCCCGAGATGCGGTGTTCCAGCGGCGCACGGTGCGGTCATTCACCGCTGACCCCGTGCCACCAGAGGTAATTGACCGCGCTATTTCGGCAGCCGCAACTGCGCCGGCACCCCACCACACCACCCCGTGGCGGTTCTTGGTGCTGAACACCGGTCAGCACGACCAGCAACGCACTGAACTACTCGATGCCATGCAACGCGCATGGGAAAAAGATTTAATTGCTGAGGGTCGCAGTGCAGATGAGGTCCAACGTCGTGTGGCCCGCGGAAATATATTGCGCACGGCGCCCACCGTAATTTTCCCATTTATGGACCTGGGGGCCGGTGCGCACACCTATCCGATTATCAGCGGTGAAGATATTCATCAGCGCAATGACAGTGAACGCACCATGTTCGCCATAGCTGGTGGTGCTGCGGTGGAAAACATGCTGATCAGTATTGCCACGGACAACTTCGGTTCCGCCTGGATCTCCTCGTCCATTTTCTGTCCGGAGACAATGCGAGAGGTACTGCACCTACCAGATACGTACATTCCTCTCGGTGGAATCGCCGTGGGTAAACCTGCGCATCCAGCGGCCGCGCGGGAACCGAGAGATATTGACTCGTTACTGATCCGAGGAAAAACGGACAGATAATTCAGGCAACTCCGTGTCAACCCACACGCGCACACCCTCACGCAATTCATTATCTGCACCGATCCGGCTGTGATCACCGATCACGGCACCGTCGATCACACATCGGTCACCAATCACGGCGCCCTCGCCAATAATGCTGTTGCGAATCACGCACCCTGAGCCGATCTCGGCCGAGTCAAAGACGACACTCCCGTCCACGTCGGTCTCCGCGCCAACAATCACGCCCACGCCGAGGGTGGTACCACCACTAATGCGCGCTGATGAATCAACCTGGGCTCCCGCAAGGAGGAGTGATTCACCCGGTGCCTTGACCGCCGGAGAGGGCGCTATTCCACGCACCAGATCAACCGAACCTTGCACAAATGCCAAGGGCGTCCCTAGATCCAGCCAGTAACCCGGATCAACGACACCACTCACCAGGCGCGACTGCGCCAGGAGTTCAGGGAAAGTTTCGCGCTCCACGGACACGGGTCGACCTTCGGGGATTTGGTCGATCACGGACCGAGTAAAGACATAACACCCGGCGTTGATCTGGTCGGTGACAATTTCCTCCGGGGTTTGCGGCTTTTCCAAGAACTGCAGCACGCGACCTGCTGGATCGGTGGGCACCAGCCCGTAAGCACGCGGATCGGCAACGCGGGTTAGATACAGCGTGACATCGCTGTCAGTGTTCCGGTGGTGAGTGACCAGCGCATCGATATCTAATCCGGTGAGCACATCTCCATTGAAAATCAGGACCGGATCATTCGGACCCGACTCTAAGTAAGACGAGGCGTACCGAATAGCCCCTCCGGTACCCAAGGGCACTTCCTCCGTCGCGATCACCACGTCAATGCCACTATCTGCTGCACCGAGTTCCGAGTCAGACAGGAATTCGGCAAATACTTCCGCTTTGTAACTAGTGGCCAAGACGATCCGGGTTACCCCAGCGTCTCGGGCGCGCAGAATCTGGTGCACCGTAAACGGCACACCGGCGACCGGCAGCATCGGCTTGGGAGTATTAATGGTCAACGGACGAAGTCGGGTGCCTTGACCGCCCACCAAAAGTATGGCCTCACGCATAGGGGCAGCCTGCCATAGCCGCCATCCCGTATTGGGTTAGCCTGCATGAATGCAGCAAGCAGATATCTGGCAACTCCTGCAGCGACTCCCCCGCCCCGACCAACCATTCGTGACCGCCATCACCGCCGATTCACGCGTTGAACTGTCCGGGAAAACCCTGATTAACGGAATCGCCAAGGCAGCGAATGCACTCCGCGATGTCCTCGACACGGAACCGGGCGAGAGCCTTGCGGTGGATCTGGGGTGGACGTGGCAACAGTCCGTGTGGCAGGGCGCAGCTCTGATCGCCGGTCTTGACCTCACCGGTGAACCCTCCACCGTGCAGATCAATCCGCAGGTGATCTCCACCCACCCGCTGGGCCTACCCACCGGGTCACCGCAGGACATCACCTCAGAGGTACTTGGTCAGCCGGACGCCTGGATGTACCCCGAATATTTCGCCGACCACATCACCGTTATTGAGCAAACGCGCGCGTGGGCGGAACAACACGGAATAAATGAGGGTGATCGCGTGGGAATTACTGCGGGCCACCCCGACACAGCGCATCGCTTTGCACCGTTTCTCGCACCCCTCGTGACCCATGGATCCGTGGTATTTCTGACAGAAGCCAGTGACAACCAGATCGAATCAGTGGTCGAACAGGAAAGAATTACCCGGTTACTGTGACTGTCACGACAGGGCTGACTCCGGCGGCTTGGCGGTCGTCCACCACGAGAAGTCGATAGGTGTAGGTAGCTCCCGCTGGTTTCGCTTTCTTAATTCGGAAAACCACGCGTCCCTTTTTCTTGGTCTTTTTCACGTCGACCGTTTTCCACTCACCGGTCTCCGGATCGCCGCTTACGAGCACCTGACGCCACACAGTCAGGCCTTTCTTCTTGGGGCGGACAATCGCGGTGAGGGTGACGGGTTTCCCTGCGGCAACACTCACCGTCTGCGCACTCACCAGTGACACGGTTCGCGGTTTCACGCTGGGGACAACACCGATGCTCAACTCAGGACTGGCACCGACAATGTTTTTCTTCTTGGTGGTCACAATGCGATACAGCTGGGTTGTACTCGGCGGCCAAGCCTCTTTCACCCGGTAGGTGACTTTGCCCCGCTTCTTAGTCTTCTTTTTCGCAATGGTGGACCACTCACCGTTGACCTGCTGCTGCAGCCACGTTTGTAAACCCTTCTTGGCGGGCTGAACTGTCGCTTTCACCGTAAAGGGCTTTCCGGCGGGTTGATCAGCTTTGTTTTGGGTCGCGATCACCACGCTGCGTTCACTGGCGGTCACCGGTGGCGCAACAACTGGTTGCTCCGGCGCCGCCACGGGGACACCAACATTGCCATCAATAGCGTTCACAAAAGAGGATTTCAATCCCAGTGCGCTACGCATCTCGCCACCCGTTTTGGTCACCACCGTGCCGTCAGCCAATGTCGCGGCAATGGTTTTCACAGCACCGGAAGCGAATCTTTCCGTAATGTTCAATGCCCACACGCCACCCACACCAAATGCTTGGGACACTTCTGCCTGAGACAGCGTCTTGGTCCACGAACTATCCGGGTTTGTCGGATCCAGCGAATAGGGATCAGCCACCGTCACCGTGTACGGCAGCGCTCCACCCCAGACATCTGCACTCGCCTGACTGGCTCCGCCATTGGATGCGGAGTAGAACGCCTTGATCGGCTGACCGTTGTGCAGGATCGCCAAACCGGTGTTCGGGGAGGCGAGTGTTGCGTTGACGGCGTTGACCCAGCGATCACCCTGCGCACCGGACTGCTTGGACCAGCCAACAAATGTTTGATCTTGGAATGGGCCGTATCCGTCGTCCAGGTGACAATTACAACTTGCTCGAATCCCATCATTGATTTTTGACAATGCATATGTCCGAGCAGCCATGGCCTGTGCTTGCAATGCGGCATCTGGCCAGGAACTAGGCACCTCGGCAATGCCGTACAGGTATTCCTCATGCAGGCGCAATTTGTTCACCGCATTCAGTGATGTCTTGCCACCCGATGTCACCGGCGTTACTTCAATGTATCCGTATCGGAATCGGCTACCGGGAGAGGACAAACTACTTCCCTTGTTCACCACGTGCACCAATGTCGGCCCCAGTGGGCGCGCGGTGGCGTTAGGTCCTTCACCAATCACGGTCTCCGCACCGCCGGCTATTTTCACAACACGCACCAGCGCCCCGGATCGCTGGAATTGGAAGACATCTGCAGGTGTTCCCTGAACCACGGCCCCACCGACCGCTACTTCGAGTGCGCCGCCGGATCCATCCAGTGCCTCGCTTTGCATGTCAATGCGCGCTTTCTGGTATTCCAGGTTGACCGAGATCTCCATGTCGTCCTGCACAGGAGTAACGGCGGTGCCCTGGTAGTAGTACGTCACGACCGAGGCGGCATCCATGCCGGAGGCAGCCATGGCGCGAGCACCCCACTGCGAGAGTCCAACGCCGTGGCCGTAGCCAGCGCCGGATAGCGTGAACGACTCCGGTGGAGCACACGGGTCCGCGGGCGAGTTCTCTGTGGCCAAGACGCGAGCTTGCCCGTACCAGGGATATAACGCTTCACCGTTTCCGGTGGCGTTCATGGTGATCGAGTAGGCACCAGGAGGAACCGGCGCTCCCGCATCATTGAGTTTGTCCCAATCAATGGACAACGCACCCGGTGCTTCCTGAACACCACTCATGCTCCGAACGACCTCACCGCACTGTGAACGCAGGGTGAGCGACCACTGCAATGGCGCATTCGTCACAGCGCCAATGCGCACGGGTGTCTCAGCACCCCAGGAGGAGGGCGCCGCTGCTGGATTAATCATGCTGGCACCCATCTTGGCGCCGGCTGCGGCACGGATGGCGGGTAACTGGTTCTCCAGGTGCTGACCCGGACAGGTGGTGGACCCAATGTCCCCGTGTCCGCCCACCACGAGTGCGTTAGCGGTTTGCCCTGGTTTGTATTTCGATGTCCCTGCCGCGGAATCCGAGACCAACGTTGTTGTGCCATTGGGGTCACGGTGGTTCATGGACAACTTCCATGCCAGCAGTGACGACACCGAGTCAATGATGGCGGCCATTTCCGGCTCACTGGGCTTCATCTTCTGAAAGTTGCCAATGGCAGAAACAGCAAAAGTTTGATCGTTGAACCCGGCGGTGTGCCCGCCAATAACCGCCTTGTCGATCCCGCCCCCGCGACCTTCATAAAGGCGTCCATACCGGTCAACGAGGAAGTTGTACGCCATGTCGGAGTACTTCAGTCCCTTGGTGAACCAGTTAAACAGATTGCGCACCTGCGCAGCGGATTGCTCTGGGGTGTAATCGTTTTTTGAGGCGGTGTGGTGAATAAATGCCGCTTTTATCGTGGGTGAATACTTTGGTCCCGCCCGCGTTTGTGCTTCATTGGCTCCCCACTGTGCCCGGGTAATAATGGCCGGCATGGGTGCACTCACGGTGCTCGCCGCCACCGAACTCACCGGCAGAACGTCCTGATCAGGGTCGGGTAGGTCGGCATCAGAATCAATGACCGGAGCGTCGAGCAAGACAACCGACGGATCACTCACTTGTTCACCACCGGGAGTGTCAATGCGCACCTCGACACCCGTCGCTTCATCTGTTAACAGCGGCTCGGTGCCGTACACAATTCCCGCCGCTTCATCCGCGTCCGGCAGATGCTCGCTCACCGGCAGCGGATACCACTCGGTCCACCCGTCCTCTTCTTTCACCCGCACCAACACCTGGGCGCCCGGCGCAAAGGGCTCCTCGGCACTAATCCCGACCAATGTGAATGGTTTCGTGCTAGCGCTTCGGGTGGCAATAACAGGCTCGAGATCAGCGTGAACTTCGTCAGCATGTTCCTCGTGGTCATGTCCCTCGTGTTCGCTCTCGTGTTCGTCCTGATCGACAATGGGCGCTGCCGTTTCGCCGGCTTCTTCTGATCGGAAGAGCGCATCGGTGATCGCGGTGCCCTCGAGGAGGGAGTTGTAGTTGACCATGGCCACCTCCCCCGCGGCGAGCACCTCGGGGTCAATTCCGGTGAGCGGAATCCGTTGCTCGGTGAAGGGGGCGGGTTCGGTTGGCCCTGAACTGGTCGGGGAATTGGTCCGGGAATGGGGCGCGAACAGGTCTGGGCCGGCCACGGGGAGCACGAGGGAGGCCGCCACAATCGCGATAGTGGGCAGCGCGTACCGGGACTTCATGCCTTGGGGAAAAAGCACGCCTCACCTTTCACATCAACAACGTGGACAACTTTGGTAACAGTTTTCGTGTCCCAGTAGTGTCACACACACATCTCGCCCGGGCAAAACCCCGGTCGGGGTGTTGCCAGATTTATCGGGGAAATCCCGCAGCGGACCACCGGATTTCCCGATTTTGTGGGGGGAACCACCGCGAAACCGGGTGCGTCCTACCTCTGGCAGCTCAGATTGCCACCTACTATGGGAAGCCCGCCCCCAACAAAAGGACACCCGCCCCGTGAGCACCCGCAGATGGCCCCGCGTCATCGCCGCCACCGCCAGTGCTTCGATCTTGGCCGTGACCGCCGTGGGAGCCGGCGCCACCGCCGTTCTCAATCAACTCGAGGGCAATATCACCGCCCTGGACGTGTCCGAGCAGACCGGATCAGATGTCGCCAGCACAGACTCCGTGGTCGTGGACGAGGTCACCGGGGAAACCGCACCTTTTAATGTGCTGTTGATGGGAAGTGACTCCCGCAAAGGCAAGGACAACCGTGGCTACGGCAGCACCGCCAAGTTCGGGACCGTGGAGCGGTCTGACACCACAATTTTGCTGCACGTCAATGCGGATCGCAGTGCGGCAACGGCCGTCAGCATTCCCCGCGACACCTTGATCACCCTCCCCAAGTGCAAGGTGGACGGCAAGACTGTGGGCGGTGGCACCGGCAAGTTCAATGAAGCCATGTCCATTGGTGGCCCGGGTTGCGTGCTCAAGGCTGTGGAAGACATGTCGGGTATGCAGATCGACAACTTCATGGTCATTGATTTCGGTGCATTCAAGCGGATCACCGAGGCAATCGGCGGCGTGGAAATCTGCTTAAGTGAGCCGGTTAATGATCCACTCAGTGGTCTCAAGCTTGATGCCGGTAAGCATGTTGTCTCCGGTGAGGAAGCCCTCGCCTTTGTTCGTGCTCGCAAAACCCTCGGAGACGGCTCGGACACCTCCCGCATTCGCCGCCAACAAGCATTCCTGTCTTCCATGGCCCGCAAAGTGCTCTCCAGCGGCACCTTGCTCAACCCAGCCGCTCTGCTCGGCGTACTCAATGCGGCGACTGAATCACTGACCGCGGATCCGCAATTGGCCAATATCGACAATCTGCGCGAACTCGCCGTCAGCATGAAGGATTTGCGCCCGGGTGACATCACATTCACCACCCTGCCCTGGTATCCGGCGGGAGACGGCGCCAATGTTCTGATGAACAAGAAGAAGGCCAAGCCCCTGTTTCAGTCCATGATCAATGACACCCCGTGGCCACCCAAGGCAGCGATTGATCAACCGCTGCTGCGCACCGCTCCGCAGGACATTCGAGTGGAAATTATTAACGGCACGGGCATTAAGGGCGCGGGCAAGAAGGCCAAGAAAGAGCTGCGCTCCGAAGGCTTCAATGTGGTGAACGTGAAGAACGGACCCGCCGTCTCACAAACAACACTTATCTATGATCCAGGCTGGGATGTTTCCGCCAAAACTATTGCTTACTCGGCAGATGCCAAGGTTCTCGAAGAAGTCGACGGCAATGGTGCCACCATGCAGCTGATCATTGGTCCGGACTTCACCGTAGCCAAAGCTGTCACCATCTCTGACGCGCTGAAAGACAAGACGGCGAATGTTAATACCGCCGATGAGAATTATTGCGCGAGCTAGATGATCGGTGGTCGTCCCGCTTTGGTCATGTTCCACACGGTGGACCACTTCATGGGTGATCGATCCGCTGGCGCCACCGACATTCCTTCACGGAGCCCCGCGATAAAGGCCTGCCGGGATTTCTTGTCCTTTGTGCGGGCTAGTGTCAGCGCGGTCCAACTTCCGACATATAAGGGTTCGAGGATCACGGGGAGATTTCGTCGAGCTAGCCACACGCGGTTGCGCGCCTGCATGCGATAGAACTCCTCATGCCGCAGCGGGTTGATCACTGGGTGGTACACGTCAATGTCACCGGCGTACCACGCAACGTAGCCGGCGTCCCACACTCGCCAGACGAGATCGATTCCTTCGTGGGCATAGAAAAATTCCTCGGGCCACCCGCCGCAAGCGGCAAAAACCTCTGGTCGAATAGCGGTGGCGCCCTCCCACAGCGTGGTCGCCGGTCCCGGCTCACGCGGATCACCCGTGCGCAGGCGGGGCACCCAACGACCCGGGCCGGGTATGCCGGTTGGGTCGACCACGCGCGGTTGAATCAGTCCGACGTCTGGCCGCTGCTCGAAAATACTGGCCATGCGAGCAAGGAAGTCCGGTGCCGGTAACTCGGCGTCGTCGTCGAGGAAAAAGAGATAGTCACCGCTCACTTCATGCACACCGGCATTGCGGCCTGCGGGAATGCCCACATTTTCGGGCAACGCCAGGGCGCGAACACCAGCGGGAAGATCAGTCGGTGACCACCCGTTTCCCACCACGACAATGTCGGTGCTCACACCCTGTTGCGCGAGCACGGAATCAATTCCGCGACGCAACTCACTCGGGCGCGTCCCCATGGTCAAAATGACCACGCCGAAACTACTCACCGTAATTTGCTCGATGTCATGATCGATAGGAAGTGACCGACAATCGTGACCACTCCCAAAACCGTGAGCGCGGACAGCAGGAATCGCGTGACGCTGAGGTCACCGGTGACAAGATCCCCAACCGCGGCAATGAAAATAAGGATGGTCAATTCAACAGAGTGATAAGCCCGCTGAAACGGAAAAAGTCGAGCGAGGGATCGAAGTTTGCGCACGGTTCCAACGGTTGGAACGCCAACACTCTCTTTGTCCTCGAGTTTGGGCATGTTGTTATACGCCCGGGATACATGCACCATGTCATTGAGCGCTTTATTAAACATAATGATCAAGGCGAGCAGTGCACCAATAAGTGGCCACGGGGTGTCCAACCAACCAGCGTCAGGGAATCCGGCCGCACGTAATCCCAGGGCCAGTGGGATCACACTTTCGGCGACGTAATGACCAACTCGATCGAGGAACACACCCTTGGGTGAGGAGGTTTTGCGCCAGCGTGCCACTTCCCCGTCAGAGCAATCCCACAACATTTGCATTTGCCCGAGGACAAGGGCCAAGGTGGCGCCGGGCATACCGGGGATTAACAGCACAACTCCAGCCAGTGCACCGGTCAGAATCATGAGGTAGGTCACGCCATTAGCGGTGATCGGTGTGCGCAACAGCAGACTGGTCAGGTACGGGGAAATATCGCGGAGGTATACGTCAGCTACCCAGTGCTCGGAATTTTTGCGATCACGGACTGATGGCGGCTGACACACCTCCCTGATCTGCGCAATACTCGGGTGCGATTGTTTGCTCACAACAATTCCACCTTTTTTTGCGAGCCCAAATACTGGGCCGAAGCAATCACAACACACCACATGAACAACCACGCTACTCCGAGATTCAACGTATCGTGGAATGCGGTAATGCCCACGAGTGTTGCTGCTACGACTATCAACGTCCTGCCGTCCACACCGAGTGCGGACCACGTGATCCAGCGCGGGGCACGTGATCCACCTAATGCTCGATACAGATTGTCGTAGTGGTGGAAGGCAATAATGAACAAGTAACCAAATGCGAGCGCCTCCCATTGCGGGAAGAGGTAGATCGCAATCCAGGCCACGATTCCCATTTCGACGATTCGTAACACCATGGGAATCGCCCAATTCCATCGCGAAGTGGGAGTGAACTTCCACCGCGCTGGGAGTGAACCCAATAATGGCCCAGCGTCTAATTGGTCAGCAATGATCGTTACTCCTGCAGGTTCATGTGACCAGCGCAGGGTTCGCATGACGCGCCCGATCAAGGTGTACAGCCACGCAAGGGAGGTCAGAATCAGCAGAGCCAACAACGCCCAATATCCGTTGAACACCACCGCCACCACGCTGAGCACAAGCCAGCGCTCACCAATGGGCATGTGAATGACTTTCTTTGTCCACCGGATGATCGGTCGGCTGTTGATGTGTGCCGAGCGAGCGAGTGCACCGGATTGCTCTCCCCACGGATCGGCGGGATCACTCAGTGCAGCGAGGGGTAAACCCACTTCACGAATGCGTTGAATGGCCGCGAAGTTGTAATCCCCCATGTGTCGTCCGGTCTGCACCACCATGAGGACCAACGCCAAACTCCACGCGCGCCAGGAGTCAAACCCCATGGTCACCGCGCCGGCCGCCAATCCCGCGTACGCCGCATACTCCTTCACCCGATCGGTGGACGCGTCTAGCCACGCACCGACGGTAGAGAAACGTCGTGTTGCCCGAGCTACTTCACCGTCCACACAATCAATGACGAGGGATAGTTGCAGCAGAATCGCACCCAGGAGCAGGAACCAGCGGGATCCACCGGCAAAGGATGCCGCCGCAAGTAACCCGATAACAAAGGAAATGGTGGTAATTGCATTAGGACTCAAGCCCCAGCGAATGGCTAACCCCGTCAGCGGCTTGGACATTTTGCGAACAACAAAGGTGGAGTAGAACCCGTCGTCAATTCGATTGGCTTGCAGCCGGCGAATTGCGGTCTCACTCTGAACCTGAGTCTCCTGCAAGGCTGCATTCTCATTCCCAGGGGAACGGAACCACGGGGAATCAATCAGTTCAACTTCCTTGACTTGGATCTGGGCCCGCACCAGTGCCGTGAGAATTAACTCAAGGGTCTCCTGCGGACTCAACGAATTTCTTGTGACGGAAAAGTCACGGAGTGCTCCGAGAACAGGGAGTACCCGCTCGTGATCGCGCCGCGCCAAGCGCAATGCACCAACACTCACCGCATTCGGTGCATTCACCTGATGGAAGGACGTTCCCGCCGCCACCAGATAGTGGTGCATCACCCGGAGGTTGCCGTCCCGTGAACGCCGTACCGCGGCGCTGGTACCGGCAAATGGATTCTCCGTGATCGGAGCTAGAACCGCCGGGTTGATCACCAGGTCTCCCGCGAGAACGACCAGGTCCCCATCCGCGTCAGCTAGCGCTACCAGCACGGTATCGAGTTGCTCTGCGACGGAGGCGCCATGCAAGGTGATGGTGAGCGTCACTCCGAATTCTTTCGCAATAGGGAACGGATCCCGTCCTTTTTAGTTTGTCGAAGTAATCGACCGGCTAATTCACGTGAGGTCGAGTCCTCTCGCGAGGACTCGATGACAGAGACCAATGCCTGAACGGCAGCATCAATGGGTAACTGGTCAGTCTGCACCGGCTGCTCCCCGCTGGAGAGACCACTGCGGAGGGCATCGATATTTCCTAAGACGGTAACACCGGATGCCGCAATCACGTCAGCGGATTCACTGCCTGATCGCTGAGCAGCATCTAGTGCCCACTGTGGGGTAAACAATGCGGGCTCTGACTCACCCGGCACTCGACCCTCCACCATGCCGAGTGCGACCCCGCGACGCACCAGGCGCACGTAGTCACCCCACTGCATGGTTTTCTTGACCCGCTTATTGAGCCGTACCAACACCTCCGCCTCGGCAGCGGTCATGGATCGGTTACTTGTTAATTCCATGCGACTGGTGAGAATCTCGGTTGGAATATCCAGATACGCCGCAAAAGCACGAAAAACAAAATCGCGTGGAACGTCTTCCAGGACGAGCACGGACACATTTTCCGGACCAACAGCCGCCGCCCACCGCTGAACAACGTCACCATGATTGTGGCGCTTCCAGAAAGTTGGCGTCATCTTGGACGATCCTGGTGTTGCAAAAACGTCTTCTAACCACTTTTCATATGGTGTGGTGAGTCCGTACTTCAAATACTGCTGCCACGAGGAAGGCAGTAACTTTCCCAGATTGCGCAGGGTGACCACCACCTGCACTGGTCGACCCGTGGACCCGCGAAGGTCCCGGATCACCTCAGCCGCGGTCTCTTCCGGCGCTTCGCAGAAAAATTCACTACTAATAACCACGCGCCCCGGGGCTTGCGCGGTGCGTTTAGCCAAACGGTCAAAGTGCTCCCGATCCAGCACGCCGCCGCCACGGGTATTCCACCCCCAGGGCCGACCCAGTACGGCCAGGGCGGCGCGGTGTTGCGCCTGTAATTTGCCCGGGTACCGCACACCCCGCTCTGCCAGCGGCTCGCGAGCATCAGCGAGGGCCGCTTGAATCGCTGTTGTTCCGGTTTTGTGCACACCAATGTGCAACAGAACACCGTTATCGGGGAGAGGTGCCACCACGGGACCGAGATCGGCCGACACGTCATGCACCATGGGGATCAGCCTAATCGGGGACATCGTCCGAAGGCGTCAGCATCATTCTTGGGGCGGATCAATTCTCTAAACGGATCGATTCTCTCGACGGGTCGATATTTCCGATGGGTCAGTTTTCCGACTCCCGGGCCGCATTACGGGCCTTGCGCGCCAGCGAGAGTGCCTCCGCCACGGTGGTATCCGCCTCCAACACCCCCTGGCTGAAATACAAGGCACGGTCACAGAAACGCCGATACAGCTTGGAATTGTCGGAGGACACGAGGAATGTGGCTCCCTGCTCACGCAGTGAGTCAACATGCGTCCAACACTTCTGTCGGAAGTCGCGCTCCCCCACCACCAGTGTTTGATCAACAAGGTAGAACCGTGAATCCAACGACATGGCAATACTCCACGCGATTTTCTGTCGTGTGCTCCCTGGTGCCGCACCCAGGTGCTTGTCCATCACGTTTTTCAACTCAGCGAATTCAATGATCTCTGGGAGCTTGGCCTCCACCTGATCTGGCGAGAGGCCGAGGAGTCCGCCGACGAGGTAAATATTTTGCCGAACCGTGTATGCCCGTCCCAGAGCTCGGGCAATGCTGATCATGGGGACCGCAGGCTCGGGACGAGTGACTGACCCGGAATCCGGGATAAGTGTTCCCGCCGCTAACCGCAGGAGTGAAGTGCGCGCCAATGCTCGACCACCGACTAGCGCAATGGACTGCCCGGGTTGCACGCTGAAGGTGACGTCATTGAGCACCGGAACCACCTGTCGCTTGGTTTCTCCGGCAAATCGGCGCAATCGCTTGGACTTGCCCGAGCCCGAACGGCGCTTGGTGCGGGACATGGCCAGCGAAACGTGATCAAACTGCAGCAAGGTCATGGGATCACGCCTCCTTCAAGATTCGCGGCTTGAGGACTTTAAACGTGACAACCCCGGCAATAAGGAAAGCTGCAGCCACGGCGAGTGAGGTAAACAGCGCCCAGGTAGAGGTGTGTTCCTCGGGCCACCAACCCACCCGATACAAGCCCAGAATGCCGACCAATGGATTGAGCGCGGCAATGGGTTGCACACTGGCCGGGATATTCGAGATCGAATACAGAATCGGTGACAGGTAGAACATGGCACGCAAAACGATCTTGACAACGCGCGTTACGTCCGGTGCCACAACGCTGAGCGAGGCCACTAACAATCCAATGCCGTACAGCAGCAAGAACTGCAAAAGGATCGCCACGGGGAACAGTGCGATCCACGGACCGGGCAGGAACCCCGTCACGGCAACCGCGATCAGGATCACCGGCAGCGAGAAAATAAATTCCACCATGGAGGAGATCACCGTGCGCAACACCCAGATCTCCAATGGAAGCCCACTGAAGGCGATCTCACCACGCATTCGCCGGAAGATTTTCGTGGACGCCTGAACGCTCTTAAGAAACCACCACCAGGGCAAAATCGCAACCGACAGGAAGAGGAGGTACGGCTGCAAACCCAGGGCCCGCTCACCCAGCAGGACGGAGAAGACCAGCCACAGCACCAGAGACATACCCAGGGGCTCCAAGAGAGACCACAGGTACCCGAGGCGGAATTTTGTGTATTGCCGTTGCAGGTCTCGTAAGACCAGCATGCGGAGCACTTGGCGGTGCTCCCAGAGGGCGCGCACGGCGTTTACACTAGATGACCCCTCTTGTCGTATGGTGCAGCACGTGGCGACCGCATCCCAGACGAGCAAAAATGGCCCCATAGGCCTCTTTGTCAAACGTATTGCCCGCGGCGTGGGGCGACGGATGCGCGACTTTGGCAGCATGGAGCCTGAGGGCTTTGAATTAGACAACATTCCCGAGGCCGACATTGCCCTGTATTTCGCTGATCAACCGGCCAAGCTCTACCAACTCACCCAGTGGCTGCCGATTTTCGAGCAGCGGACCGACCTCACCACCATTGTGGTGGTGCGCAATATTGAGTCCTACCTGGAATTACAGCAACGCACGCCATTACAAGTTCTCCTCGTCCCGCGCTACGAGGACCTCATGGCCCTGTATGACCGCGCTAGTTTCAATGCCGTTGTGTATGTCAACAACGGGTGGACCAACTTCCAGTCACTGTCCTTCCAGCAGGCCGTCCACATCCATGTCAACCATGGCGAAAGTGACAAGATCTGCATGGTCAGCAACCAAGCCAAGGCGTACGACAAAGTCTTTGTTGCGGGACAAGCAGCCATTGATCGCCACAACGTCGCGATCGCCTGGTTCGATCACAGCCACCTCATACCCGTGGGTCGACCGCAGTTAGACCTCAACGTCAAGAACCCGCTTCCACCGACAGCACTCACCACCATTACCTACGCCCCCACCTGGGAGGGCGAGGACGAGGCCAATAACTACACCTCCGTGGATCTCTACGGCGTGGCTATTGCTCGCGCCGCCCTCGCCGTGCCTGGTGCTCGCTTTGTCTACAAGCCGCACCCGCGCGTTGCTGAGTCGAATGACCCCGCAGTCCGCGCGGCACATAAAGACATTGTGTCCATGCTCAAGGCGGCCGGTGGTGAGCACCGCTACCTTGCCCGAGGCGACATTCTGGGGGTGCTCCCTGTCACCGATCTTTTAATTGCCGACGTCTCCAGTGTCACCTTGGATCACCTCTACCTTGCCCCGGAGGCACCCATCCTTCTCACCGACCGGCGCACCAACCGCGAGGCTCTTGTGGCTGACTCACCGGTTGCATCCGCGTGCCAGATTATTGATGCCCAATCGGTCGCTCAGATTCCCGAACTCCTTGATCTCGCCCTGCACCAAGACTCGTACCAAGAAGCTCGAGCCGCCATGCGAACCCACTATTTCGGGGATCTTGGGCCGGGTGAGAGCACCGAGCGCTTCTGGGCTGAACTCACCACCGCGATCCACGACCACGACATTGCCTTGCAATCACTGCAACGCACCCGCACGATCGGTGAGTAGGCTCCTTCCGTGACGCAGACAGCGGTAATTCTCGCGGCCGGCATGGGAACTCGACTTGGTCGCCCGTGGCCCAAGCCCCTCACTCCACTCTCTGACGGTCGAACGATCATGCGTCAACAGGTTGACAATCTGACCAAGGCGTTTGGAGATCAACTTAGAATCATGACCGTCATTGGTTTCAAACTCGAACTGATTATTGAGTCGTTTCCCAATAATCTCTACATCTATAACGAGGCATACGACCAAACCAACACCAATCGCAGCCTGCTCAAGGCACTCAAACTTTCTGGTCCCGGCGGAGTTCTATGGATGAACGGCGATGTTGTTTTTGACCCACGGGTCCTTGATCGTGTTCAGGAATACATTGACCGCGATGAATCATTTGTCTGCGTGAACACCGCTGCCGTCGGTGAAGAAGAAGTGAAATACCGCGTTGATTCTGACGGTCTGATCAGCGAGCTGTCCAAGACAGTTGTCGATGCACTGGGTGAGTCAGTCGGCATCAACTTTGTCGCTGACAAAGACAAAGCAGACCTGATTGCCGGACTCGAAGCGTGTGACGACGGCGACTACTTTGAACGCGGAATTGAAATCGCCATTGAACGCAATAAGTCTCGGTACATTCCTATCGACATTTCCGACCTGTATGCGGTGGAAGTGGACTTCGAAGAAGACTTAACTCGAGCTAATTCGCACCTGTGAGGCGGGGAGGTTGCCTCACCTGCCGGCAGGTACAAGGAATAAGCCTTCGAGTGCCTCGAATACGCGATCATCCTGGGAGTACACCGGATGCGGATCGGACTCCATCGCTATTCCCGCGGCAATGCCGGCAGCCAAGGCCTCGACACTGTCTCGCTCCACCAGAACCGCACGTGATTGTCCGGCAATCATTTCGCGGATCCCCGACGAAACATCGGTGACTACGACCGGTGTGCCCAGGGTGAGTGCCTCCGCCAACACGAGCGGTGCGCCTTCGGTGCGCGAGGGCAACACCACTAACCGCGATTGACCAATGACGTGGGCGGCATTGTCCACCGGGTCGGCAAACTCCGCGTTCGCCACACCACGCGCGACTAACTCCTCACGCATGGGGCCACTGCCGGTGAAACGCAATGTGATCCCTTCTACCTGATCACTGGCTTGGAGTTGCTGCCAGGCGGAAAGGAGAAGGTCGGGTCCCTTTTCAGCGGAGAGCCGACCAATGTAATCAATGGTGTTACCCCGTACCTGCGCTGTTGCTTCGGTGAATTGCTCGACCGTGATGGTGGTCGGATTGTTGAGCGTGATCACATTGGTCAATCCGGCCTGGGCAAATGCTGCTGTGTCTTCACCACTGAGCGCGGTGAAGTACGTGCACTGGGGTGCCAATTTCTCGGCACGGCGCAGATCACGTCCGCTGGCAGCGGCCGCGAAGGAGCCGTGGTACTGGCCAATAACTGGGAAGTGAGGGTTCGGGTCGCCGAGGGCATCGAGAACAATTTCTAATGACCACAGTTGGGTTGCCACAATATTCGCGCTGCCCAGGGATCGCAGGAGTGATTGCAACTCTGTTACTGCCTGGGCGCGAAGGTTCGTGCGCAGATCACCATTGGCACTTGTTTTCTCCGGCCAGATCTGTGGCATCAATGTTCGCTCGGCGTATCCACCGTTGGGGTAGGTGTGCGGATCAACAACCGGAGTAATGCCCACGAGGTACACGGTGTGACCGCGGGATGCCAAGCCACGAGCCAGCGTGTGGGCCACATGCTGGGCTCCTCCGAGTTCAGCAATGTTGTTGGCGGTGATCACGTAATTACTCATGCGCGCACACCTTGATACTGGGCAATCAGCTCTCGCATGCGCTCATGTAATTCCTGCGTTGTCTGGAGGGCGGGTGCATCCAGTGCGGGCAGTAGGTACCGAGCCGCGCCGAGATCTTCTCGGTAAGCAACAGCGTTGTCACTTGTCAGCAATTCCGGGGAATCGGTGATAACAAACTGCGCCGCCGCGAGCGCAGCGGGGAAACGTTGTGGTGAATACGTGCGATAGGCGTAGGTGAAACGTGCTGGTGCAGGGGTGAATGATTCCTGCGGGATCAGCAAAAAGGCACTGGTACCAAACACCTCGATCCACGCCATGGTGTCAAAGCGCTCAAGCCGAGAATCAAAATCCGGCAGGGGTGCCGGTGCAAACACAACAATGGGTCGACTATCGGTGGGTAACTCAAATGATGCTGGACGCTGGGTGAATCCCGGTGCCACCTTGCGGCGGACCTTGCGCAGCACGGAGCCAAGACTGCGTGCGCTCCCCTGCGCTGCCCAGTGCAGCGCGCCACGGGAATCAACGCTGAGAGCTAGTGAGTCTGCGCAATCCGCACTGGCGAGTCCGCGCAGTTCAATACGGGCATTGTGGTGAACGTGCGCGCGATCGGTCACGGGGCTGCGGTTGATCCACGAGCCGGAATCTGCCCCCGATGCAATCTCCACCACAACGGTGCCGGATTCAGTGGACTTAATCCCACGATCTTGAATGAGACTCACTTCGCTGCTGCGCACCGCCCACCGGACCTGAGCCTCTTCTCGTGTGAGGTAGCGAAGGGGGATGGTGACAACCGCGCCATTGCGCGATTCAATAAACAGCATCTCAGCGGTAGCGCTGTCGGGTATGAGTCCGAGTGGGTCAGCGGTCACCAGGTGCTCGCCGTCTTCCCACACATGGAAGAAGCGCATTCTGCCCGGCGGAATGAGGTCCACATGCAGGTCAGCGATATCCCTCCACCAAGTGTCCGGCCGCCCGAGCTGCTCGCCAACGGACGGTAGCCACCGCACCGCACCTGCCGTAACCTCCAGCGGGGCCGACAGAGCACCGCCGCCCTTGTCCCACCACAGACTGGTCACGAGGTTCTCGAAATCGTCAGCAAGCAGGTAATACAGCGCGAGCCGAATCCCCGTGCGCACGTGGTCATATGCATCCACTGGAATCGTGCGGCAATAACCTGCCAGCTCCTCTGCCAGTAATTGACCATTGTCCGAATCCGATTCAAAAATGGTCGTGAGGTAGAGCGAGGCTTCATGGCGCAGGAACTTCACGTGCTTGGCCAGCGCCAACTCGGCGTTACCCTCCAGCAGTTGATCGATCTGCTGGTTAATGCTGATTCGATCCCGAAGGTTTCGCATCTCCCTGCGTGATTGGGTGATCGATTGAATGGTGTCACCCCGAACAACATTCCAGCGGTAGACAACCGGCGAAATAATTCCAATGCGGTTCGCCGCGAGGTAAGCGCGCGCGGTGAACAGTTGATCTTCAAAGAGCAATCCCGGTGGGAACGTGATGTCGTGTTCGCTCAGGAATTCACGGCGGTAGATCTTGTTCACCGAGATCGTGTCGTACAGCAAGTCTGTGCAATCGGAAAGACTGTCGACCACGCGATCCTGCGCGTGGAGTTCGGGCCACCACAGTTTTCGCTCGCCCGTGTCACTCAGGAATCGCTCGGCCGTACCCACCACGAGATCAGCGCGCATGGTGCGCGCCGCGGTCAGCAGATTTCGGCAGGCATGCGGATCTAAGGTGTCATCTGAGTCGCAGAACATGACGAACTCGCCCTGAGCAGCGGCCAACCCAGCATTGCGCGGAGCGCTGCACCCACCGGAGTTCTCCGGAAGCTGGATAACGCGTATGCGCGGGTCACGTGCTGCCGCCTTCTGCAAAATCTCCACAGAGTTATCTGTCGAGTGATCATCAACTGTAATGATTTCAATGTTTCGAAGTGACTGCTGTTGAATGGACTGCAGCGCAGTGGGCAGCCGCTGGGAGTCGTTGAACCCAATCAGAATGACGGAAACATCAATCACGGCGCACCAGCCCCCTGCGCCTGGGCCTGCTCAATCAGATAGCGCGCTCGAGCAGTGAAGCTGTGCTCCCGGCGAATGCGATCCCGATCAGCCTTGGAATCGGGTGAGGTCGAGTCAGGGAAGAAGGAGTCGGGGTCGGCCACAATCTGCGCGAGGTGTTCAGGCGACTGGTACTCCACCACACTGGAACCAAAAACCTGCGCCAACCCCGAAGCGGGGTCACTCACCACTCGCGCACCCGCGGCGACGGCATCGAAAAGTCGATTAGAAAGGAAACCGTTGGCCGCCATGTCCGCATGATGATCATTCAGCACGAGAGCAGCGTTGGCGTACGCGGCGGGAAGTTGCGCATTGTCGAGGAACTCCCCACTGATCAGGGACGGATCAACAAACTCCGGCCACCCCACACCGTAGAGCGAGAGTGGAATTCCCTGCGCTAATGCATCACGCACAATCGGGCGGAACTCCCCGCGCGTAGAACCAATGAACAGCACCCCGGAGTTCAGCGGTTGATCCACCGGGCGAAAGCGGTCCACATTCGTTGCCTGCAGCAGCGGCGTGAAGGTCCCCATGTCGCCACCGGGATTCCACGTTTGGCTCGCGGCAAAGGCGGCGGTGTATTGATCCGCTTCACCCGGCTCCACCAACTCCGGGTGCGAAATAACCCACAGGAACCACGGTGACTTCGTTGGCATCGGGGTAACGCGACGCAACCCACGCAACACCACCACAACGTCGTCCTCGCGCCGTGCTTCGGCGGTAGCCCCCGCGCGCGAATGCACCGTCGCATTCACACCCTCGGCATTCAACGCCTGCGCAAGGTCGTGGGCAAACCAGTAGTCACCCCACTGTTTACCCGCTTCACCCTTGGGTGCGGACGTAATGATCGCCCACTTCTGCTTCCTATCTCGCCTGAAAAATGCCATGGCTAGGACCGCGCCTTACCCAGGAGGAATCCGCTCCCCCACGAAAAATGCATGATCGGAAATACCGCCATCACAATGAATGGCGATGCCCCACGGGCGGATAGTGCACTGGCAATCACCACACCCGCAAGGTATGTGATCACCGGAAGCAGGCCAAGAATTACCACTGGCGCACTGCCGGCAACGGCGCCAGCGAGGGCGAGCACCACACCGAGAACAACCGCGATCACCATGACCGGTGCGGCGAGATAGCGCAGTGAGACGGTGTCGCGGTAGCGCCGAGCAACCTCACGGCGCCAGGTTCCGTACCCAAAATATTGATGCGCCAGTGCGCGCGGTGTGGCGCGGGGACGGTACTTCACCTGCATGGTGGGGGTGAACCACACGTCCCCGCCGGAGTTCCGGATTCGGTAGTTCATCTCCCAATCCTGTGCGCGGATCATGGTTTCGTCGTAACCACCAACGCGCTCAAGGGCGCTGCGCCGGAAACAACCCAGGTACACCGTCAACGCAGAACCCTCAGCACCGCCGATATGGAATGCGGCACCACCGACACCGAAACGCGATGTCATGGCCGCGGCAACCGCCCGTTGAAAAGGTGTCACACCTTCCGCCGCCATGATCCCGCCGACATTGTCAGCGCCCGTGCGCTCGAGCGTCTCGACTCCGTGTCGCACGTAATCGGTGGGAACGAGCGCGTGGCCATCAACGCGAACAATCACCTCCGCATTCGTTGCGGCGATCGCGGCGTTCAACCCGGACGGGGTTCGCCCACTCGGGTTCTCCACCCGATGCACCTGGGGGTGTGTGGCAATGATGGTGTCCACGATCTCCGACGTGCGGTCGTGGCTCGGACCCACGGCTAACACAATGGTGAGCTCGCCCTGATATTCCTGCGCGAGCAGCCGATCCACCGCGTGCGTTATGTGTTTCTCCTCATTGAGGATCGGCACGACAATCGCCACACTGGGAAGCGAACTCACGTGGTCATTCCGTAATCCGCGAGCACCGAACGATCCAGCCCAGCCACCACGCTCTCGACCCTTGTTTCAAAGTGAGAATCGGAAACTTGCGAGGTATTGATCTGACTCGCACCAGAATCAGCATCCCCATGGCGCACGTATATGTAACCGCGGGCGTGTGTGCGGTACACCAACCCCTGATGATCGAGGACACGATCCAAGAGTGCGCGGTCCACCGATTTGGGCACGGGACGCCAACCGCCCACACTGCGCAGATCTCCTTGGGATATGAGCATGGTTCCCCCGGCAACAAAGTCGGTGTACTTCTCCGCCGCGTAGGTGGGGCGGAACACGGTGGAGTCCTGGGCGGCGAGATAGATGTAATCCAGTGCCTTGCCCACAATGTGCGCACCGGAATACATGCGGGCCACCACTAGGTCCCACACATGCTCGGGTCCGTAGAAGTCGTCGTCGTCAATTTTG
>JAIOWY010000006.1:0-25206 GCA_021741845.1 Candidatus Nanopelagicales bacterium | reverse complement strand
CTCAGCAAGCGAGTCCAGTGCTTGATCATGCCCAACTGACTCAGAGTGAAGGCAATAAAAACTCCAATGATGTATAGCTGAATCAATTTAGTGACATCTGCTTGAAAGCCAATGATCAGCACAATGGCTAGGCCAGATAACACCAATATTCCGTTACTGAATGCAAGTCGGTCGCCCCTCGTGTGCAGTTGTCGAGGGAGATAGCCGTCTCGGGCCAGGATCGAACCCATTACAGGGAAACCATTGAAGGCCGTGTTTGCTGCCAGTGCCAGAATTAACGCGGTCGCCAGGGAAATCACGAGGACGATCCACTCAACATTATTAAACACAGCAGCGGCAACTTGAACTATGACCGTTCTTTGAATCTCACCTTCGGGAAGGCCGATCAACTCCGCATTGTTCTCAGTAACTTTTACACCGGTTTTGAGGGCTAACCAGGTGATTCCGCTGAACATGGTCATACTGATCAGGCCCAATAGCAACAGGGTGGTGGCCGCATTCTTGGACTTGGGTTCTCGGAAGGCCGGAACACCATTTGCCACGGCTTCAATACCCGTCAGAGCTGTTGTGCCCGAGGAAAATGAGCGGGCGACTAAAAACACGAGGGCAAATCCAGTTAAGACACCTTCGTGCTCAATTGTCCAATTCGCACTTTCTGCCAACATGGTGTCACCGCGCAGAGACCTAAATATGGCGACACCCAGCATTATGAAAATTGAAGCAATGAACATATAGGTTGGAATGGCAAATAGTGCGCCGGATTCCTTGACGCCTCGCAGGTTGAGAAGGGTTATTAGTACAACGATTCCAACAGCAAACCACACGTTGTGCAAATCAACAAAGGAAATTGTTGATCCGAGGTTGGCAACAGCGGCGGAGATGGAGACAGCGACTGTCAGTACATAATCAATCAGAAGGGCACTTGCCACGAATACACCCCATTTTGGGCCAAGATTCGCAGAAACTACGTCGTAGTCCCCACCGCCATTGGGATAGGCACGCACATTTTGTCGGTATGAGGCAATAACAGTGAAGTAGACAACAACGACTGCCGCAGCGATCCAGGGGCCAAAAGCAAAGAGAGATGCACCCCCCAAGGACAGCACGAGAAGGATCTCTTGAGTTGCGTACGCATTAGATGACAACGCGTCGCTTGCGAAAACGGGTAAAGCAATCCTTTTGGGCAGTAACGTCTCTGACATTCGATCAGTGCGTAGCGCACGACCGAGAACTAAGCGCTTGACAGCGTCGGTGAGACCCACAGGCGTAGAGCCTATGCCCTATCTCTGCACAGTAACTGTTTCAGGTCATCTAGGTGTAGCGTGTTCCCGTGCACATTGTGATTCTGGGGTGCGGCCGGGTCGGTTCTCTCCTCGCTACGTGGCTTGATGAACAAGGTCATTCGGTGTCCGTGATAGATCAGGATGCCTCTGCTTTCCGCAAACTCTCGCCCGAATTCTCCGGCACCACGGTCAAGGGTGTCGGCTTTGACCGAGAGACCTTAGAAAGTACTGGCATTGAGCGCGCACATGCTTTTGCGGCTGTCAGCAGTGGCGACAACAGTAATATTTTGGCTGCACGGGTGGCACGTGAGACATATGGAGTGGATCACGTTGTGGCACGAATCTACGATCCAAAGCGGGCGGCCGTCTATCAGCGGCTGGGGATTCCGCCGGTAGCTACGGTTTCGTGGACAGCCGGACAGATCATGAAGGCTGTCGTTCCTACTTCAGCGAGTGTGGAGTATTCGGATCCGACAGGCACCATGAATCTCGCTGAGGTGCCCTTGGCCGAATCGTGGCTTGGCCGAAATGCACATGAATTGGAAGAAGCCACCCACGCGCACATTGCATTTATCACTCGGTATGGACGAGCGGAACTACCCCACGAATCCATGGTGCTCCAGGAAGGTGACTCGGTACACATGTTGTTTCCTCCGGATCAACGACTACAGGTGGAGTCAATCTGCCTTGCGGCCCCCGCGAGTACGTCATGAAGGTAGCAATCGCTGGAGCGGGCAAGGTCGGTCGCGCGATTGCTCGGGAACTCCTTCTCAATGGGCATCAGATTCTCCTCATTGATCGGGATGCCGCACTGGCCAGACCCGGAGTCGTTGTGGGTGCGGAAACGCTTATGGCAGATGCGTGTGAGGTCAGTGCGCTCGAGGAGGCTCGGCTATCCGAATGTGCCGTCGTCGTTGCCGCTACTGGTGACGACAAGGTGAATCTTGTTGTGTCCCTCTTGGCAAAGACTGAATTCGGTGTACCGCGGGTCGTTGCGCGTGTCAACCATCCCAAAAATGAATGGATGTTCGACGAATCTTGGGGGGTCGACGTTGCCGTCTCAACACCTCGCATGCTGTCAGCCCTTGTAGAAGAAGCAGTATCGGTGGGTGATCTTGTTAGGCTTTTCACCTTTCGCCAAGGTAATGCGGACTTGGTCGAAATCACCTTGGCTAATGACTCACCTGTTGCCGGTGCGCGAGTAGGTGATCAACGGTGGCCAGATGACACTGCTCTCGTGGCGATTGTCCGAGGAGACAGAGTGATTGCCCCAAGCCCAGACGATTCGCTAGAGATAGGTGACGAACTCATATTTGTTGCAGCACCTAATCAAGAACCCTTGTTGCAGACTATGTTGGGCCACACAGCGCCGCACTAATCACGTGCAGGACTACTCGTTACGTTCGCGTGCATTCAGTACCGCGTAGACAGGCGCCAATACGCGATAGGTGAAGTAGGCAGCACCAAGGAAAAGCGGCCACCCCATGACTATTTTGATAATTCCGAGCGAACCTACCTCACCGGCAAAGTAGAGCGGCGCCTGAACAATGAGGCGACCAAAGAAAAGTCCCACCCAGATCCAGCTCGCTGCCGCCGCCGCGCGCCGGAGATTCTTCTCCTTGCGCCACGAGGTACCGCTGCCGGTGAAATAGCCAAGTGCCACGCCGAGCAGCGGCCACCCTACAAGTATGGAGACAAGAAACGCAGAACCATAAGCCAGATTAGTGAGAAGTCCCGGGAGGAAGAAGTTCTCTGCCTCGCCGGTCCAGGCAGTGAATGCTGCCGCAATGCCAACTCCAGCAAACCCTGCCAAAACTTGTGTCAGTGGATCCCTTCTGACAAGTCGAATAAACAGCACAATTGCGCCCGCAAGTAGCGCGGCAATGAGTGACCGAGCGAGGTTATCTGGCCACACGAGGTACGCCACAATGAAGACAAGCGTAGGAAGCCCACTATCAATCAGTCCGCGCCAGCCACCAATAGCTTTATCCAAAATGATGCGTTCGGCGCGCAACTCTACGAGCTCATGCTCTAGTGGGTTACTGTTGTCCGCTGAATCGTCAGGCGATGAACCGTCCTTAGAATCGGTCATCGGCTCAGCGGTAATAGTTCGTACCGAGGATTAAAGATCGTTGGGCGCTCGGTATTACACGTCAGTCGACCACACACCTTTAAGGTGCGTCCAGCGACTATTCCTGGAATCTTTCTCCTCCCCAACCACACCACGTGAACGGTTCCAGACGGATCAGAAAGTTCAATCTCGACAGCAGGAGCTACATCGCGTGGACGAATTGCCACAATTTTGACAGTGCCCATGATTTCGACTTGGGCACCTGGTTGACAGGTGCTGATCTCCTCTAGGTGCTGATCTCTTTCTGAGATTGCATGTTCCTGCAGATAATCCCGAAGATCGCCAGCATCGGATGAGGATGCCCATCCTTTAATTCTGTCAATGAGTGCCCCAACAGGATTCACACTCACCGTATCTCCGTTATTTCAGGGCCACGCTCAAAGGGATTAGGTATTTGTGGACCAGACGGATTGTCCTGAGGGTCAACAGGCCGCGGCAATGTCAATATCAAGGGAGCTCCGGGTGCCATGGCCTGACTCCCACGAATCACGACAGCAGATTGCAGCGACTCGGTCAGGCGCCTTGCCGCTTCCGGATCCCGTGCAGCCTTCCCGAGGAAAACAGCGCGCAGAAACCATCGAGGTCCATCGATCCCCACGAAACGAGCTGGCTGGAGGCCGGGATTTTCACCCTGGGCTTGAATTTGTGCGTTTAATTCAATTCCCCAAGGTCCGGTAGTTTCTTCGACGAGCCCGCCGGTGTCATTAATGGATTTCTTGATCTGGGCTCGTACTTCCTCCCACATTCCTCCGGATTTTCGAGCAGCATACGGGTGAATTTGCATGCCAGAGGGTCCATCTTTGAGGGTCAGTTGGGCAATGCGACCACTCGCCTGATCCGCTTGCACCTGGAGTTCCACTCCGGGAGCCACGGCAATTAGGAGGGCACCCAAGTCCACTCTGTTAATTCCTTCAAAAACCGCCTCTGACTCGTCAAACGGCCCATTGGCTCTCACCTGATGAACCTCCGGTTGCTGGGGGGCGGACTCCGTCATTGAAGCATCCTTTCACGCATTCGTCGTTGCGGATTCGGCGGATCCAAAGCCACCGGTAGATCCGAATCCACCAGCACTACGCACGGACCCAGGCAAGGTCTCCACTTCAACCAATGCTATGTCGGGTAAACGCTGAATGACTAATTGCGCCACTCGATCACCGCGGTCAATATCGAGAGATGTTTTACCGGTGTTCAGACCAATGACCGCGATTTCTCCTCGATACCCGGCATCAATGGTGCCTGGTGAGTTAACCAGCGTAAATCCGTGCTTGGCCGCCAAACCACTCCTCGGATGTATCAAGCCAACGTAGCCCGGTGGCAACGCAATGGCTACGCCTGTCGGTATCACTAAACGCTCCCCCGGATCAATACGACAGGCTTGCGTGGCATAAAGGTCAAATCCGGCATCGCCTGGCTGTTCACGGGCGGGAAGTGGAAGTCCAGAATCTAGGCGCTGAATCAGTACGTGGACTGGCACCATTACGGGTTCACCTCAAATGGCTGATCCTCTCCTGACGTTTTATCTGCCAGTTCACCCCACCGACTTTGCCTATCCGTCAGTGCTGCGTCGACTTCTCGCTTGTTGCCGTGTGACATGAAGTGCTCAACACCCACTTGGACGAAAAGAGCACTTGCCTCAATAGCAATCGGTCCTTCAGGATCATTCATATGAGCTGTAGCTCTGGTGTATACCTTCCGGCCATGAACCGACTCGATATGAGCATGAACATAAAGCACGGTACCCACGGGCACTGGCTTCTTGAAATCGCAGGCTAGATGTCCGGTGACTGCAGGGGCAGCGATTAACCAATTCAAGGAACCAAGGACTTCGTCGATGGCGGCAGACAACAACCCACCATGTGCCAAACCTGGTGCGCCCTGATGATGCTCAGTGACAGTAAACACGCCATCGACGTTGAGATTTTGACCGGCCGTAACCACCATATGCAGCCCCGTCGGGTGGTCCACCCCACAGCCAAAACACCAGCGATAGTGGGTGGGTATCTGCTCACCTGGCGCCGGCGCATTCGGGCTTCGCTCTGGAATAGTGGCAGCCGATTCGGGTTCTATATGCATGACCATCTCACTGTACTCCTAGACTCCTGTGCAATCGGCTGTGACGGAGGACTTGTGACGTACCGCGAGCGCGTATATCCCCGATGGGGCACGTTCCTCGTTCTCTGGCTATTCAGCACCATGTTGGCCATTGCCTATTCGGCAGCCATTGATCCGTGGGTTGGAACCTTGATATTTGCTGGCATGGGTCTGGGCGGCAGCATTGTCCTCGTGTGGATGTCACCCGTTATTCAAGTTATTGAAAGATCCAGCACCACCACGATTTGCGTTGGAGTTGCCTGTATTCCGAGGGACATTGTGTCAAGTGTCGATGTACTCACTCCAGATTCCATGGCGGAGACAGTTCGCGCCGGTGATTATTCAACGGCATACATTGAGCAACGCGGTGGGCTTCCAGGTGTGCTTCTACAATTGTCCGATCAGGATGATCCCCACGGTTACTGGCTCGTATCCACCCGACATCCACAGGATTTCGCACAATCTTTGGGGCAATCCAAGCTTTCTGGTTGAACGCAACCCGCGCTTGTTTCACCCGGCGCTCAATGGTAGACAAGCACCATGGATGAGAATCAGGAATCCTCACATTCCGTGGCAATACACATCGTTGCTCCCCTGGCTGCCATGGCGGCAACCTGGGCAGTTCGAAAAATGTTGGACTCGGGGTATCGCGCCGTGAAGGGCACCCAAGCCCCGGCCGCTCAAGATCCTTCGGTGTCACTCGGCAGCGCTCTCCTGTGGGCCGCCATCACATCAGCGGCGGCCGCTGTCGCCGAAGTTGCGGTATTCCGCATTGTGGCGCGCGAAGACTAAGTCATTCTGTCTCGCCTACCCGGAGACGCCAGAACTAGGCACAGTCCTTACAAATCGGACCCGATTTACCTTCGTGATCAAATTGACTCCGATGGTGAACTAAGAAACACGACATGCACGTGAACTCATCACTTTGCTTGGGAACCACCTGAACAGTCAAGTTTTCTGAAGACAAATCAGCGCCCGGCAATTCAATTGATTCTGCAAGTTCTGCTTCGTCGACATCAACGGGAGACGAGGTCTTTTCCGCTCGACGAGCTTTCAATTCCTCCAGGCTGTCCTCAGCGAGCTCCTCATCTGTCTTGCGAGGGGCGTCGTAATCGGTAGCCATAATTCGTATTCCTCTCCCAGGGGTGCGTTGCGCGCAGATTGTGCCTCATGCACTCCCGGATCGTGCACCCGGGTTCCCTTTACTCGGAAATTCGCCACAGTTCGTGAGAATATGCAATATGACGATTTATGCACTGGGTGACAAAATCCCCAGCATTGACCCGACCGCATTTATTCACCCGGACAGCGTCATTATCGGCGATGTCACTGTCGGTGCCGAGTCGAGCATCTGGCCAGGGGCGGTACTCCGAGGCGATCACGGCCGAATACGCATTGGCTCCCAAACATCGGTTCAAGACGGAGCAATCATTCACTGTACGTCTGCATTTGACACCGTCATTGGAGACCGTTGTGTCATTGGACATAGCGCACATCTGGAGGGCTGCACCATCATGGACCAGTCTCTCATTGGATCTCACTCCGTCGTTCTCCATGAGGCCCTCGTAGGACCAACATCCATCGTTGGTGCCCACGCGCTCGTTAGTAATGGGAAAGTTGTTCCACCAGGTGCGAGGGCATTGGGAATACCTGCCGTCATCACATTAGACAAGGTCACCTCAGCCGACATAGATCCTGCTGTTGATATCTACGTTCGAAATTCACATTGGTATCGATCAGATTTGAGAAAACTCAGTGATTGACAAGCCCGGCTATGCGATATCGGGCGCGCCAGCTTGGATCAAGATCTCTTGCATACGGGAGTAGATTCCTGGGCAACTGGCAAGCATCATGTCTGTTGGATCGTCTGTAGTTAGACCCCCGACACGACCACCCGCCTCTCTAACAATCACCGAACCTGCTGCCAAGTCCCATGGATTGAGTCCATATTCAAAATAGGCGTCAGTGCGCCCGCAGGCAAGCCAGCAGAGGTCAACGACAGCTGCGCCGCTCCGGCGAATATCCGCAATGTCTCCGACAATGCCCTGCACGACTCTGGCCTGTGCCTTCCGCCGTTCGGCACTGTAGGCGAAACCGGTAGAAACCAATGCGCTAGCAATGTCACTGGTGTTCCTTATCTGATTGCGAGAAATAGGATCGATGGCCTGCGGATTGTGGTCAATCTTCCATGAACCGTGACCACGTGCAGCAACGAACGATTCGCCCTGAGCTGGAATGACAACAACCCCGGCTACAACGGAGTTACCGTGTTCAATTCCAATGGAAACTCCCCACAGAGGAATACCAAAAAGGTAATTCACGGTTCCATCGAGCGGGTCAATAACCCATTTGTATCCGCTTGTGCCGATCCTGTTAGCACCTTCCTCGCCGAGCAGGGAATCATCAGGGAAGGCCGCAGATATTCGATCGACAATGAGCCGCTCGGATTGTTGATCCATGGCGCTCACTAGGTCCGTGCTTGTGGATTTCGTGAGCACTGCTAAATCGCTCGGACGATCAGATAGTAGGAACTGGGCGGCTAGGTGCCCGATCTCCCATGCCAGGTCCAACCTTGTGGCGAGCTCACTCTCAGGGGAAAGATCAATGGGCAGCTTCGGCAAGGTGACGGGAACCATTGGCCAAGCCTCTCACAAAGACAATGACGATCGAGTGTGCGTCACCGTGCAGTACCTTAATCACGTCATGCCTACTAATCCTTTGTCGCCGTATGTACGAGCCATGAAGTTGCCCGGTGCGCTTGCGTTTACCTCCGCCGGTCTCCTCGCCCGACTGCCACTGGCCATGGTGAGCTTGGGTGTGGTGCTCTACGTCAGTAACACCACCGGTTCATACGCTTTCGCGGGCTCGCTCCAAGCGCTTTTTGCCGTAGCCGCCGCCATTGCCGCGATTTTTAGCAGTAGATACGCAGATCAATATGGCCAGCAGATTGTGTTGAGGACTCTTCCCCTCGTTTACTCGGCCTCTCTCGTCATTTTTGTCGTGGCAACTCATCTTTCGTGGTCTCCAGTTTCCCAGGCAATTCTCGTTGCGATCGCGGGTGCTACCTACCCATCATTTGGTTCGTTTGTTCGCGCACGATGGACCTACGTAACGCATGGTGACCCGGGTCAGATCAGAAGCGCATTTGCACTCGAAAGCATTCTCGATGAACTGATCTTCACGGTCGGTCCACTAGTGGCAACAACGCTTGCCTTCAGCATTGGTTTCGCTTCACCACTCATTGCCGGAGCACTATTGACCTTACTGGGCTCCCTCATCCTGTCGTATTTGCAATCCACTACCCCTCCACGTCATCCGCATTCAACAGATGCGCGTCCAAGGGATCGCGCCATACGCCACCCTGGGTTATTTGCACTTGTTGTGTCCGCCGCGGGTGTAGGAATCCTGTTCGGATCATTCGATGTTTCCGTCGTGGCTTTCACTGCGGCCAGGGAATTTCCGGAAATGGCAGGGATCACCCTGGGATTGTGGGCGCTTGGATCCATGCTGGGCGGCGTAGTTTTCGGGAGTCGCCATTTCGCCATGTCTCTCCCTCGTCAGCTTCTGATGACAGCCGCCATCATGGCCGTGATTGCTTCTCCCTTCCCCTTTATTACGAGCATTCCCGTATTAGTCATCGTAGCTTTCCTTTCGGGAGTGGCCATTGCACCTACGTTGATTAGCACCTTTGCTCTGGCCGAGCGTTTGGTGCCCGCTCGCCTACTCACCGAAGGCTTGACGTGGGTTAACTCCGGCCTAGCCGTCGGGTTTGCCCTGGGCGCTTCTCTGAGCGGATTTCTGATCGACCGGTATGGGACACTCCCTGGATTTGCCCTCGGCGTGGTCGGGGCCGGAACCACCGCAGTCATCGCTATCGCCAACAATGGAACCTGGATGAGGCATATGTCCGATCGCCAGTTTTCACCAGTTGGGATTGCCCTCAACGCTGAGCCGGTTCCTGGACCTGCGGCCGGGGGATATACGGATGACCCTGATCTAGGACCTGTTCTGGAGGACGGGGGCCAGACCCCCACGTAGCAGTGCCTGTCGTGAGTTTTCGGATCTCTCGGTACCTGATTCTGCCGAGGCGGTAGGTTATGCCTAAGGCACGGTGATGTGCCCAAAACGGCCGGCGGCAGGAATTACTGCCCGAAAAAGGAGATTGCTCTGGAACCGCTCAATCCGCGCGAGATTCAATTTCGGGTTCGTGCTGGTGAATCTCCCGAGATGGTGGCCGCGGCAACCGGCTGGCCAGTCGATCGAGTTGTGCGATACGCCGAGCCCCCCTTGGGCGAACGAGCCTATGTGGCCGAGCAAGCCCAAAAAACTTTTGTTCATGCTTCTCGGGGTGGTGCATCTTTGGCGGATCTAGTCCTGGTTAATAGTGGGGTTGATTCACTGATCTGGGATAGTTTTTATGCTGAGGGGCAATGGATCGTCAGCGCACAGGCCGGTGAACGAACAGCGCTGTGGACATACGAGCCCCAGGGAAAAACCGTTCACCCCGTGAACGATCTTTCTCGTATTTGGATGGGTCTGCATGCGGATCGTGTTCCGGAGGAAGAGTTCTCAGAATCGGACACCGTGATTCTGGAAAGGGCAGAACCTGTCCGTCTTGTAGCTGTGCCTCAACTCGATCCCGATACAGAGGGCGATCTCGACGATTCGACGGACGATCAGAAGCCCGCTGACATGGAGATCGAAGTTGTAGAGCTTGATCTTGACGTGACGCCACAAGTTCCACCCAAGAAAATTCGACGTGGCCGTGCAAAAGTTCCCAGCTGGGACGAGATTCTCTTTGGCGGACCCAAAGATCAATAGGAACCTTCTATTCCGCGTCTCCGAACGGTAGCGGTTGGCGAGATATGTGTGAACTTTGGGAATTTTGTGAGGTTAATCGCGCTCGATAATGACGTCGGCACAGCACTTCATAGGAGATTTCTCCCGCGCTATTAACGTCACCAACAAGTACCTGATCTCCGTCCGTTGTCATCTCTCCACCAATTGTTCTCGCGTTGTGCAGTGCACGTGAACCACACCAGCACAAAGCCTCAACTTGCAGGTACTGAACGCGATCCGCCAGTTCAACAAGTCGAGCAGATCCTGGAAATAGGCGAGTTCGGAAATCTGTCATGATTCCAAAGGCATAAACGTCAATCGCTAAATCGTCGACCAGCTGTGCAATTTGCTCAATTTGTTCAGGCGAGTAGAACTGAGCCTCGTCACAAATCAAATAATCAATTCGATGTCCAGCTGATAGCCGATCCACTACGAAACGCTTGATATTAAGTTCCGCATCCACCTCTACCGCTGGTGTTTCCAGCCCTAAACGACTGGATAGAACAGATTGGCCCGCCCGATCCAACCGAGTGAACACCACTCCAGAACGCCCCCGAGATGCGTGATTGTGGTCAGTTTGCAAAGCCAAAGTTGATTTGCCACAGTCCATGGTTCCTGCATAGAAGATTAGTTCCGCCACGGCTACATAATCCCATGTTCTGAATCGCCGTGCCGATCACTTGTAAATACTCGTAATGGAACAAGCATTTCAGCAGGAGTCAAAGCACCATGTTGACCCAGCAGGCTTGAGGTGAGCGGATCTTGTTTGCTAGTAAACATACTGTCATCAGCAGCGATAGCAAGAACGTCGCCGATCCGTTGAATAAAGTCGGGCTCCGACCCGCAGAAGTATTCTTCGTCTATTGCTTGATCACGTGTGAGAAGGTGTACCCGTTCGCCGAGAATGGAGTTCCATGCGGAAATGACATCCACATCAGATCCCGGTTCCGTGTAGAGATACCGCATTCGGGGTTCACCACCGATGTGATGTACTCCATGTGCCAGGCCCGCGTTGTTCTCAATAGAAATACGTTTGTCCACTGGACAGGTCACCATCCCGTGATCCGATGTAACTATCAGTTGTTCCCCCGGCGCAAGCTCCGTAACAAGTCCATCAATGAGGGTATTGACCTCCATGAGTCCTTCGATCCATGGCGTGCTTCCAGCTCCATGTACGTGTCCGAGCCGGTCGAGCTCAGGCCAATAGACATACGTCAAACCAGGGGTTGACGATTTTCTCAAAGACGCGAGGCGCTCCTGGAACTGTCCCAATATCTCCGTAATGGAGCCTCCGGATAGGTAGCGTGGACCGCGAAGCACGGAACGAGTGATTCCGGAATTGCTGTGCTTGATTGGAGCGATGGTCGCTACGTCTATCCCCTTCTCTATGGCCATTTCGAATAGTGTGTGATCTGGATACATGGCTAAGGGATGTGGATCAGAACCCCACTTCAACGGGGAGAAAAGTTCCTCCTCGGGGGCGAGCCAAAACGTGGCACCAACGAATCCGTGAACACTCGGCGACAATCCCGTGCCGAGTGATGCAAGCGCAACTGGTGTGGTGCTGGGAAATTCGGTGTGCACCGAACCCGGCGAACCCTCGCTAAAAATGGGAGCGTGTTCAGCATGGGAGATTAATTGAAACTCCCCTAAGCCATCAACGAGCAGCACGATGTTGTGGTGAGCTTTGTTGAAATGCAATGGATGGTCCCCGTTGGGCAAGCCCAGTGACGTGAGGGCTGCAGGTACAACATGTCGTAGCGTGGGAACGCTCACCTCACACTTGCCCGCGATAGCTCAGCGGCAAATGCCAGTAGTTCTTCCACTACGAGCGGACCGTCTGCTGCCTCCGACACTCTCATGGAAAAGTCGTCGTTGCTGGTGGAACCGGTGAACCCGTGGTCGGCATCACAGGAAGGATCACCACAGGATGCCACTTCCAACTCAATACGACTGACCGCGCCCCAACCGATTGTGAGTACCACCTCAATTATTGCCATGGGTCCGGATACGGAGGCCGGATCTCGAACAACTCGGTTGATGACGACTGATTCAACCTTGGACAAGGGAACGGCTTCAGTCGACGAAGACGTATGTGGGATTCCCTCCAACTGATGCTCGTCTGTGTGACTCACCAGCAGGCGGGAATCGGTCAAGGCAAGAACCGTCATATGACGACGCAGTTCATCTCGATCGAATGCCGTTTCATGATGGATGACATACGAGCTCAGGGATTCGTCACCCACGGCCACAGCCAGCGACTCAAAAACAATTTGTGGATAGTAGCCGTGTCGCTCCAGATCTACGTGGAGACGATCGCTCAGGACACCTGATTTCATTGGTGTCCAGTCTATGACTACAGTCGTCACGTGCCTCTGCCAGATCTCGATCCACGGATTTTCGCCATACACCCTGATGTGCAGGCCGCTCTGGAGGATGGCGGCCCCGTCGTAGCCCTCGAATCGACCATCATCAGTCACGGCCTACCGCAACCAGAGAATATCCGCGTAGCACTGGCGGTCGAGGAGAAAGTGCGCTCACAGGGCGCAATTCCGGCCACGATCGCGGTGTTGGGCGGCCGTGTCCATATAGGCCTCACCCCGGACGAAATCCACGAGATCGCAACACGATCAGACATTGCCAAGGCCAGCATCCGAGACCTGGCAGTTGTGTGTGCTCAGGGAGGTTTTGCGGCGACAACGGTGGCCGCCACCAGCCATATTGCTCACCAGGCAGGGATCCATATTTTCGCCACCGGCGGCTTGGGCGGAGTTCATCGTCACGCCCGAGACAGTTGGGACGAATCAGCGGACCTTGCCGCACTCAGCACCATTCCGATGACTGTTGTCTGCTCGGGAGTCAAGTCCATCTTGGACGTTGGGGCCACGTTGGAACGCCTAGAGACCCTCAATGTCAATGTAGTGGGATATCAAACTCAGCAATTTCCGGGCTTCTATCTCACCGACTCCGGCTATACCGTGGACTGGCAACTAAATGATCCATCTGAGATCGCTGACGTGGTGCTTAACCGACGACAGCTTCACGTCACAAGCAGCCTTGTCGTGGCCAATCCGCTGCCCACCGATATGCAACTGGATCCCGATCTCCACGATCGCGTATTACATCAGGGACTGGCACTGGCAGATCAACGCAGTATTTCTGGCAAAGCAGTTACACCATTTTTACTAGACCATTTCCACCGAAGCTCTGATGGCTTGAGCCTGACTGTGAACACACATATTATTTTGCGAAACTCCGAACTGGCTGCTCAGATTGCTGTGGCCTACTCCGCACTTCTCACATCCTCGGCCTAATCACATGTCTCACTCCGACCCGGTCGTTCTCATGGGTGACCTCATGGTGGACATTAACGCCATAGTTAGCTCCCTCGAGGATGTCATTTCAGCACGTGGAAGCGACCTTCCCTCCCCCATATCAATCACCCCTGGGGGAAGCGCATCGAACACGGCATTGTGGCTGACCGAGCTTGGTGCATCAACGATTTTCCTAGGCTCAGTCGGTGACGACATGGTTGGTAAGTCCGCTCTGTCATACCTTGCCGCTCGCGGCATTGAAACGTGTGTACGGATAGACCCTGACCTTGCAACGGGAATGTGCATAGTTCTGTCTGAACTTGACGGATCTCGAACCATGATCCCGAGCGCAGGAGCCAATGCGTCCATGAGCGAGCTCGACTTACATAACTTGTGGCCAACACAACCCATTCAACACTTCCACCTGTCGAGTTACGCACTGTTCCATCAGCGCACCGGAAACGCTGCACTCGGCGCGCTGAAGCGAGCTCGTAGTGCTGGGGTGACAATCAGCTGTGATCCATCAGCTCACACCCTGATTAGGCCGAACTTTGATCGAATCACGGAGTCCATGGCGCTTTCCCACGTCATCCTCGCGAATTGGGACGAAACGTTGTCTATTCTCCAAGCAGCCGGAATCGGACCCTTCCCTCAGGGGATTGGGCACGAAGATGCGCTTGTTGCAATGACGGCATTTTTGAACGATCGTAACGTTGGTGACTACGTGTTTGTGGCCACACTTGGTGCCTCCGGGGCAATCGCGATTGATCGACATGCACACATGACGAACAGTCCAATTCCACCGAATAGCGAGGTTGTATCAACCACAGGGGCCGGAGATGCCTTTAATGCCGGGTTCCTTCATGCGTGGCTCAGGGATCCACACGATATTGAGGGGGCCTTGCACGCAGGGAACATGACGGCAGCGCACGCAATACGCCGTGTCGGTGCCGGTCCCGGAGCCATGTGACCGAGAGAATTGGACGTTCTGGGGACAAATCCGGAATGGAGAACCACCCGATCCTGTACGTCGTGAGAGAGGACAGATGACCACCAAGAAGGCGCGTACCGGTGTTTCCAAGGTTATTGATATCGATGTAGCGGAGGAAATGCGTGGTTCTTTCCTCGAATACGCATATTCGGTCATTTATTCACGTGCGCTCCCGGATGCCCGTGACGGCTTAAAGCCGGTCCAACGACGAATTCTGTTCCAAATGGCGCAGATGGGACTACGTCCTGACCGAGGTCATGTCAAAAGTGCTCGTGTGGTGGGCGAGGTTATGGGTCGACTACATCCCCATGGGGATTCCGCCATTTACGACGCACTTGTTCGAATGGCACAGGACTTTTCACTCAGATTACCCATGATCGATGGGCACGGGAATTTTGGTTCCCTAGACGACGGCCCTGCTGCGATGCGCTACACCGAAGCGCGACTTGCCGCGACCGCGGTTGCCATGACACACGGCATTGACGAGGACGTCGTTGACTTCACTCCCAATTATGACGGCCGTGAAATGGAACCCGCAGTGCTGCCTGCTGCGATCCCCAATCTCTTGGTTAATGGGGCGAGCGGTATTGCGGTGGGAATGGCAACCAATCTGGCACCCCACAACCTTGCTGAAGTTATCAACGCAACTCGTCACTTGATCGCAAATCCAGATGCGAGTCTTGAGGATCTGATGGCGTTCATCCCTGGCCCCGACTTTGCCACCGGAGGCGTCATTACCGGACTTGAAGGAATCCGAGATGCCTATCTATCCGGTCGAGGCTCTTTTAAAGTTCGGGCTCGCACCCGGATAGAACAGGTATCCGCACGCAAACGTGGGATCGTGGTGACGGAACTACCGACAACTGTTGGCCCTGAACGCGTCATTGAGCGCGTGAAAGAACTTGTTGTTTCCAAGAAACTTCAAGGTATCTCAGATATCGTCGATCTCACCGATGGGGACTCTGGGCTAAATCTTGTCATTGAATGTAAAAGTGCATTTTCTCCGGAGGCAGTTCTCGAACAACTATTCAAACTGACTCCCATGGAGGAATCCTTCACTATTAATGCGGTAACTCTGGTGGAAGGTCAACCTCAGACTCTTGGACTGAAGGATCTCATTTCCGTATTTATCGGGCATCGCCTAGATGTAGTTACGCGACGCAGCGAATACCGCAAACGGATGGCACAGGAGAGACTTCATTTACTCGAAGGACTTCTGGTTGCGATACTCGATATAGATGAAGTAATCCAAGTAATCCGAAATAGCGACGACAGCGCTGCGGCCAAGAATCGACTTATGGAAATCTTTGACTTGTCAGAGGCACAAACGCAGTACATCCTCGATATGCCCTTACGTAGACTTACCAAGTTTTCGCGACTTGAAATTGAGAAAGAATCGGATCAACTACGGTCCACCATTGAAAGCCTCGAAGAGATACTGAGCAACGAATCTGCACTGCGTGATGTTGTTAGTTCTGAATTGGCTGAGATATCTGCAGCACACTCGACTCCTCGTCGGACCCTTTTATTGGAGTCATCAGGGACCACCGTTCAGCGAATAGATCAACCTTTAGAGGTCGCTGACGAACCCTGTACTGTGTTGTTGTCCAGCACGGGACTTATTGCGCGAACCGCCCAACTTTCGCAGGAAGCGGTCACTGATGTAACCCGGCAAGCCCATGATTGCATTGTGTCCGCAACTCCGGCAACAACTCGGGGTGATATTGGAGTTATCACTTCCACCGGAATGATGTATCGCATTCCTGTTGTTGATATACCCAATATCCCCGTGACGGTAGGGATTCCCGGCATTAGTGGAGGCGCACCCATCGGTGCATTTCTCGATCTCAACAAGGACGAGAAGATAGTTGCGTTGGCACCCGTCGATTCTGAAATCGTCCTGATAACCCAGCAGGGAGTAGTGAAACGACTAGCTGCGGGACACTCCATTTCTCGGCCGTCATGGGATCTTATTCGGCTGGATTCCTCGGACTGCGTCATAGCGGCTACTGCAGGCTTGCCCGACACATTTGATCAACTCCATGTCGTGATTGTGAGCGATCAAGCAAATCTACTTCACTTCCCCTGTTCCTCACTCAGAGCACAAGGGCGGTCAGCTGGTGGCGTAGCTGGAATGAAATTAACCAACTCTTCTGCGATTTTTGGTGGACTAATTGACCCATCAGGAAACAACGTTGTCGCCACACTCTCTGGGTCTCGCCAGGCGCTTCCGGGCACTGAACTAGGCAATGCCAAGGTCACACACTTCGCCGAGTACCCAGGAAAGGGACGGGCGAGCGGCGGTGTTCGTTGCCACAAGTTCCGTGCCGGTGAGGACCAGCTCCTGCTGGGATGGGTTGGTGAAGGAACACCTCGGGGAGCTACCTCAAGTGGAATGCCTGTTGAGTTACCCAGCCCTGATAACCGACGCGATGGCACGGGCTCTGGCATGACCCTCCCCCTGGACGCCATTTCTGGTGACATCCGCTTATTTCTATGAACACTGCCTCGGCCTGTCGACTGTCGGCTGCCCATGAATCTTTACTAGGCACCGCACCTCAGCGAAATGGATGGCTACTGATCGAGTCATCTGGCTCCTGGGGAGCTCGCGCGGTTGACGAGGGCGTAGATCCATTGACATTGAGTTGGGCACGGAAAAATAATTTCGGGTGCCTTCTTGTGCGACAGCACGGTCGGCATGTTCCAGCACAAATCCCGGCCGGAAGTCGTTCCATGTGGCTATCACTGTCCAATGGTGAGCTGCTTCGAGCGCCAGGGGTAACTCCAGTTGATGACAGCAGCTTCACCACTTCTGTGCCCAGTGACCCAATGTTGGTTATTTGTACCAACGGTGCCAGGGACCAATGTTGCGCTGTCGAGGGAATCTCGTTGCGCAAACAACTTGTAGCTCACTGTGCGCCCCAATGGCACCCACGAATATGGGAGGGAACGCACATTGGCGGACACAGATTCGCGCCCACTGCTCTCTACCTACCTGGTAATTACGTTCTTGGCCGCCTTGACCTAGATGCCGCTCTCGCTCTCGTGACTCAAGGATTAATTCCACGACCTCATCTCCGTGGTCAATCACACTTCTCACCCTGCCACCAGGTCCTGTGCGGTGAAAATGCAGACTATCTTGATATCCAATGGGAGGACCCAGATGCTGCATGTCCTGACGTGACGCACACTCATTGGGGCGAAGTAGATGGTGTGCGTCGTGGATTCACAATTGGTATAAATGCCCTCAACGAGCGACAGGAATCATGCACTAGTGAGCCAACTCCCGGCATTACTCGGAGGTTCGTAGAGGAGTGACATGCCCATAGAATCCACCGAAACCTTCATCACAACCATTCCGTCAGCCGTGTTACCTGATTTAGATGGCCAACACATTGCGCTTGATGATTACTGCCGAAACAGTGTGTCTATTGTCTTTTTCTCCTGCAATCACTGTCCATATGTCCAATGGATCGAGCAGGAGGTTGCCCGACTTTCACAACTGAATTCCGCTGTTCGCTGGATTGCTATTTGTAGTAACGACGTGGACAACTACCCCGAGGACGACATAATTGGACTGAAATCACAGGTAGAGCGTGCCGGTTGGGATTTTCCCTATTTGGTGGATTCCGACCAGCGCGTTGCACATCTATTTGGAGCGGTCTGCACCCCGGATTTCTTTGTATTTAACGCAGCGGGACTGCTTGTGTATCGCGGGGCCCTTGATCAATCGCGACCCAACTCAGACTTACCTGTCAATGGCGAATACCTGATTCAAGCTATCGCCGCGGCAGAACGGTGTGCCCCATACTCTGGCGGACGCCCTTCCATGGGGTGTGGAATTAAGTGGACTGAGTAGTGCCTCCAGCGATTGCCAGCAGCTGCTGCCGCTCGTGAATGGTCGTTCTTTCTCTCCCTTGAATCGCTCCTAGGGATCTCTCTGCTGTGTCGATTCGCTTCCATCCCTCGACATCGACAAAGCTAATATTCCGATGCGCTAGTTCCTCGATCACCTTTTCACTGGGAATGGATCGTGACGATGCGCCATCCAGTGAGGCGACCAACGTGAGGACCGTTGCGGAAGCATCCTTCTTATTCGTTCCAATAATCCCTGAAGGCCCCCGTTTTATCCAACCAGCAACATAGGCATCTGACGATTGATCTACTTTGCCTTCACTGTGCGGTATTACTCCTTGCGCGCTATCGAATATCAAGCCTTCGAGTGATTCACCCCGATAACCAACACTGCGAATGACCAAGTCTGCGGGTATCTCGACAAGGTTTCCAGTCCCTTGGAGATCGCCAGTTGGTCCAATTTCCATGCGTTCAACTCTTATCACCTTCGCTGCGATGTCAATTTCTTCGGGTTTGCTCCAAAAGTGGAATTCGATGGAGCCTGGGGAATCAGTGTCTGACTCCCGGGTACTCCACTCTCGCAGAACGGCAAGATTGCGCTCAATTACCCGGTTTCCATTGCTCGCTTCCTGGTCATTTGCCGGTAGGTCATCAGCGTGAACGCTGACGCCAACACCGGACAACTCTCCCAGTTCCTTTAATTCCTTAGTGGTGAATGTGCCGTGCTGAGGTCCCCGTCGTCCCACAACATGCACATGCCGAACGGAGCTTTGCCGTAGTGCTTCGAGTACGTGCTCGGGCATGTCGGTGGTCTCCAACTCGGCGATGGGCTTGACCAGAATCCTTGTGACGTCCACGGCAACATTGCCTAGCCCGATCACGACCACATTCGTGGCAGATGCCAAGTGTTGCGAGAAGTCACCCGCATCGGGATGACCGGTATACCAGCGAACGAATTCAGTGGCCGGGATGCTCATGGGATGGTCTTCACCGGGAATACTGAGCCGTCGATCCTGTGACGCTCCGTACGTATAAATCACCGCGTCATACCATTCCGATAAATCACTGACCGACACATCGCGACCAATGGTCACATTTCCAAAAAACCGAACCTTGGGATGGTCCAGCGTTTGCACCAGTTTGTCACGAACTGAGCGAATGGAGAAGTGGTCGGGAGCCACTCCGTATCTCACCAAACCACAAGGAACGGGTAAAGCTTCAAAGATGTCGACCTCAATACCGTGCTCCTCAGCCAAAATTTCGGCAGCGTAGATACCCGCGGGACCAGCCCCCACGATTGCACAGCGATGGCTCACTACTTACCTCCGGAAATGATCACGTTAGAAGTTCATCGGATTCAGTTCACCTGTGCGCACATCAAAAATTGCACCACCAACAACTACATCAGGAGCTAGTAAGGGAAAGGATCTGACTCTGGTTATGTCTAGTTCCAATGCAGCTTGCTGATCAGAGACCGTACGTATTTCAATCCCCCGGGAGTCAATTCCCGATACCCGCATGATCTCGGCATGCACTTCTGCCTCAGCAGCAGACGCCATTCTGCAGTCAGTATGTGGCAAAATCAGTACTCGATTAACACCAAGCAGGTGGGAGGCCAGCACCAGGGTGCGCAAAACGTCCTCTGTTACTCGTGCACCAGCGTTGCGAAGAATCTTGACGTCGCCGGCTTGCATGCCCATCAGTGCCAGCGGGTCTATCCGTGAGTCAATACAGGTCACGACAGCAAGTCCTTTTTTGGCCACCCCTGTCAACTGTTGACTTTCAAAGTGTTCCGTGTATAACTGATTACCGGACAAAATGTCGGAAAAGGCTGTGTCGGACGAACCATCAGCGCTCATGCATCAATCCTTGCTCTATCGAGATTTTGGGCTCCCGCAATAATAAACTCTTTCCGAGGAGCCACGTCACTGCCCATAAGTAGGTCAAAAATGTCTTCAGCTACATGCGCATCCTTGACAGTCATACGCCGCAAAGTCCGATGCGCGGGATCCATGGTTGTCTCTCGTAACTGCGCAGAGTCCATCTCCCCCAATCCTTTGTATCTTTGAATTGGATCTTTAACCCTTTTGCCTTTTTTGGCCGCATCGGCTAAAACTGCTTGCATCTCTTTGTCACTATAGGTGTAAATCACTTCATTGGATTTCGAGCCAGAGTTCACGATTTCCAAACGGTGTAGCGGTGGTACTGCTGCATAAACTCGGCCATCTTCGAGAAGTGGCCGCATATATCTGTTAATAAGTGTCAATAGCAGACACCTGATATGCGCACCATCTACGTCCGCATCAGACATGAGAATTATTTTTCCGTACCGGGCTTGATCCAGCTCAAATGTTCGACCTGAGCCAGCTCCAATCACTTGGATAATTGAGGCGCACTCTGCATTTTTTAGCATGTCGGATAGTGAGGATTTTTGAACATTTAGAATCTTGCCGCGAATAGGTAGCAGTGCTTGGTAACGAGAATCACGGGCCGTCTTGGCTGTACCTAATGCGCTGTCACCCTCCACAATAAAAAGCTCCGAATCGGAAATATCCGTACTCCGACAATCCACCAGTTTCGCGGGCATGGAAGAAGATTCCAGGGCTGTTTTACGTCGTTGGGTGTCCCGGTGACTGCGTGCGGCAACGCGGGCGCGCATCGCATTAGCCACCTTTTCCGCAATAGTTCGCGCGTTGGCTTTCTCTCCCCGAGGCGGGTTCGTCAACCAATTACCCAGCTCCTTGGTGACTACGTGTCCAACTATGCGTGAAGCGGCTGGCGTGCCTAGAACTTCCTTCGTTTGGCCCTCGAACTGTGGTTCGGCTAGGCGGACGGCTATGACCGCCGTCAGTCCCTCAAAAATATCCTCTTTTGTCACATTATCTTCACTAGTTTTGAGGATCTTGCTCGATCTGAGATAGTCATTGAAGACTTTGGTCATGGACCGTTCCAGCCCAGCCACGTGCGTACCACCTTTGGGTGTGGCAATCACGTTGACAAACGATTTCACCGTGGACTCGTATCCCGAATCCCATTGCAGAGCAATCATGGCGACCAAGTCTCGCTCCACGTCTTGGCTCACCATGTGTCCCTGATCGTCAAGGACGGGAACCGTTTCATGAAAATGCCCGGACCCGGTGAGGGAGATAACTCCACCAACGGGCTCTCCCTGGGAAAGATGAGACACATATTCAGCGAGACCGCCTTTATGGAGGAATGTTTCGCTCCAAACATCCCCTGGATCGCGTTTATCCGTCACACTGATACTGAGCCCCGGCACCAGAAATGTGCTTTGCATGGCGCGTTCCCTAATAAGGTCGCGGTCATACGCTGCATCCTTTGTAAAAACCTGTGGGTCGGCCCACCACGTGACCGTGGTGCCGGTTTTCCCTCGTGGTGCTTTGCCAACTACCTCTAATCCGCTTTTCTTTGAGAAGTCAGCTGTCGGACCGTCAGAACTGAATACACCGGGAGTTCCACGGCGAAAAGACATTCCATAGAGCTTTCCCCCGCGCTGAACGCGAACATCCAATCGGGAGGACAGCGCATTGACCACCGAGGCTCCAACACCGTGCAGTCCGCCGGACGCCGCGTAAGACCCACCCCCAAACTTACCCCCGGCATGAAGTTTCGTCATGACCACTTCAACGCCACTGAGCTTGGTTCTTTTCTCCGTATCCACCGGTATACCCCGACCGTTGTCCGCAACTTCAACCGAACCGTCAGAGTGCAATACAACATCAATCTTTGAACAATGCCCGGCCAACGCCTCGTCGACCGCATTGTCCACGATCTCCCACAGACAATGCATAAGTCCACGACCGTCGTTCGAACCGATGTACATTCCGGGGCGCTTACGAACCGCCTCAAGCCCCTCAAGAACCGCAATATTCTTCGACGTATACGACGTATCCGGCTCAGATGTGAGCGGGGAACTCTTTCGTGCAGCTGCCACCTCCCTAACCTAGTCAATCGGTGGCATAAATCGGCTTAGGCTGACCGTGGTGGCGATATTCGCTCATGGCGAACCAGAGGGCTCATTGCGTGCCCTGGACCGGTTTCCATGGTTAACTATCGGCATGGCCGACACCAGTACTTTGACACCGCCAGCACTCAGCGCAGCGGATCGTTGCGATCGCTGTGGAGCGCAGGCTTATGTTCTCGTCGAACTCAACGGTGGTTCCACGCTGCAATTTTGCGGTCACCACTGGTCAACTCACGAAAGTGCGCTCAGCCCACAGGCCACCCGAATCATCAATGAACTACATCGGTTATCCGAACCTGCGCAACAGGTCTAAACGAGCAAATTTCTCTCCGATTGGCACCTCTGTGCGGCACGGTTAGCTCATTTAGTCCAGATAATCACGGAGTACTTGAGATCGTGACGGGTGACGTAATTTAGACATTGTCTTGCTTTCAATCTGCCGGATTCGCTCACGGGTGACTCCATAGACCTTTCCAATCTCATCGAGGGTCTTAGGTTGACCGTCGGTGAGTCCAAATCGCATTCGAACAACGCCAGCTTCGCGATCTGAGAGAGTATCCAGCACCGACTCTAATTGCTCCTGCAGCAAGGTGAAAGACACTGCATCGCTGGGCACAATCGCTTCAGAGTCCTCAATGAGATCACCAAACTCGCTATCCCCCTCCTCACCTAATGGGGTGTGCAGGGATATCGGCTCACGACCGTACTTCTGTACTTCCACGACCTTCTCCGGGGTCATGTCGAGCTCCATGGCAAGTTCTTCTGGAGTGGGTTCACGTCCAAGGTCTTGGAGCATTTGTCGCTGAACACGTGCCAATTTGTTAATGACTTCCACCATATGCACCGGGATACGAATGGTTCGAGCTTGATCAGCCATGGCGCGTGTAATCGCCTGACGAATCCACCAGGTTGCATACGTGGAGAATTTGTATCCCTTGGTGTAATCGAATTTCTCAACCGCTCGGATCAAACCGAGATTTCCCTCTTGAATGAGATCGAGGAACAGCATTCCGCGCCCGGTATATCGCTTAGCCAGCGAAACAACGAGACGGAGGTTTGCTTCCAGAAGGTGATTCTTGGCGCGGCGACCATCGGTGGCAATCCATTCCATATCGCCCCGGGTCTTCTTGTCCATTTTGCCGCCCTCATTGAGCATCTCTTCAGCAAAAAGTCCGGCCTCTATGCGCTTGGCTAACTCAACTTCCATTTCGGCATTCAGCAGTGGGACCTTGCCGATTTGCTTGAGATAGTCCTTGACAGGATCCGCGGTGGCGCCAGCAACGGTGACTGTTTGGACGGGTTCATCCGTCTCGTCAACATGTGAAATAACGAAACTTGCGGAATCATCTGCGGCAGCAGCGGGATCCTCGGCAACAGTGGCCAAATCTTTCTCTAGGTCTGCTTCCAGATCTTTTTCCAGTTCCGCGGCAACCTCTAGAACTGGTTCGTCGCCAGGGACCAATTCAATGACTTCGTCGCCTAATTCGATTACTTCAACAATGGCATCGTCGCCATCTAGGTCAGCAGATTTTTTAGAAGTTTTTGCCGGAGTTGCCTTCTTAGCCGCCGTTCCTTTTTTAGCCGGTGCCGCCTTCTTAGCAGGTGCGGATTTCTTGACCGGTGCAGACTTCTTAGCCGGTACGGATTTCTTGACCGGTGCAGACTTCTTAGCTGGAACCGCCTTCTTAGCCGGTGCCGCCTTCTTGGCCGGTGCGGATTTCTTGACCGGTGCAGACTTCTTAGCTGGTGCAGACTTCTTAACTGCAGCCGCCTTCTTCACAGGTTTGGTGCTTCCGGTCTTTTTCGCTGCTGCTGCCATGTGAGTGTGGGTGCCTTTCCGCTGATTGACCCATAACAAGTGCCCGAGTCAAGCGACGAGGCTTGTTCGGGCGTGCCTATCTTGACATGAGCCCTGGGAGCCCCGTCACCCGGGTTGGACTAAGCGGGCGCGAGCCTCACCCATCTCAACGACCCACTCCAGCCGCTGATTCAGAGAGGCCTCAATGGGAAACGGGCCGAGTTGATCTACGGTGAAGGAACCCGTCCATCTGGTCTCTAGAACCATGTTTTTGGATCCGGCACTCCTAAACGTATGACTCACGGACATGTCAGGGAAGTTGCCCCCCGCATGGGCTGTCGACAGCTTGTTTCCATCGAAATTCCACATCCAGCGGGGTTCAGCCAGCACGTCAATTGTGTGACCGGCAAGTTCATGGGCCCACACATGCACGCCAGTTGATTGCCCACTTTCACAGACCAAGGGCAAATTCACGACCGCATGGGCAGATGGGTAACAACGAGGCTGTTGTGGTGGTACGTATCGTTCAAAGGTTTCAGCAAGCTGTGCCTGAGCATCACGCACCGTCACGACTCGATAGGTCGTCAGGCAAATCAACCCTGTCTCCACCCACTCCCCTCCGGGTATTCGCAACCACGTTCGAACATGGTCAATCAAGCCGGGGCAGGAGCGGATTGCAGCATCGCAGTAGTTATCTGGCCCAGGTATACACGCGGGAGTCATACGCCACGAGCAATCCACGCAGCGGGCCGCCCTATCCCTATTTTCAGTCGATACAGAGCTCGGCAGAATGAGACCACCCGTACCTTCGAATCGAACCTGTTCAGGGTTACCAATGACCAAGGGGTCGGCCATGGTGCTCGGTATGTTCCAGGCTTCTAATGGAATAACTACACACATGAGAATGATGCAGAGTTTC
>JAIOWY010000005.1:0-28621 GCA_021741845.1 Candidatus Nanopelagicales bacterium | reverse complement strand
TCGGTCGTGCTGTAGATAGCTCTGCCGAATTGCAGATGGCGTTGACGAATCCAGCAACCAGTGCGGAAGTCAAAGCGGCTGTTGTTCGCGACCTCGTTGCGGCCAAGGGAACACGTGCCTCGGCAACATTGCTGGAGTACTCCATTAGCCACCTACACGGTCGCCGGATTGACTCGGTTGTCAGCCATTTAGGTGAGATGGCCGCGCAGCAGCGTGACCGTGTGGTTGCTGAAGTTCGCGTAGCTGCTGCAATGACCGCCGACCAGAGTGAGCGTCTCTCCGCGGTACTGTCGCGGCTGAAGGGTCGCACCGTTCGTTTAAACGTTTCCATTGACCCGGATGTCCTGGGTGGAGTGCACGTTGCCATCGGCGAAGAAGTCATTGACGGCACCGTTGCCTCGAAACTGGAACAAGCACGGAGGGCCGTGCTGGGTTAGTCCAGCACCACCTCACCACTACAAATTCATAGAAACAAACCACCACCGCCGCACTGCGGCCTGATACAGAGAGCAGGACACCATGACGGAGCTGACGATCCGACCGGAAGAAATCCGGGATGCGATCGAGCGGAACGTCGCGGCGTACTCGCCGACAACCGCCCGAGAAGAAGTTGGTCGTGTACTGGAGACCGGAGACGGCATTGCCCGTGTCGAGGGTTTGCACTCCGCTATGACCAATGAACTGCTGGAATTCGAAGGGGGGTTGCTCGGAATTGCACTCAACCTTGACGTGCGCGAGATCGGCTGCGTTCTCCTCGGTGATTCATCGAAAATCGAGGAAGGCCAGGCTGTTCGCCGCACCGGTGAAGTGCTGTCAGTTCCGGTCGGAGACGCATTCCTCGGGCGCGTGGTTGACCCTCTGGGTAACCCAATCGACGGCTTAGGTCCGATCGCTGCGGATGCGCGCCGTGCACTGGAAGTACAGGCGCCCTCCGTAGTGCAACGCCAGCCCGTGACCGAGCCCATGCTGACCGGCATCAAGGCTATTGACGCCATGACCGCCATTGGTCGTGGACAGCGGCAGTTGGTCATTGGTGACCGTCAAACAGGTAAGACAGCGGTGTGCATTGACACGATCATCAACCAGAAAGAAAACTGGGAGTCCGGTGATCCGTCCAAGCAGGTTCGCTGTATTTACGTGGCGATTGGTCAAAAGGGATCCACCATTGCATCGGTCAAGGGAGCCTTGGAGGAATACGGCGCGCTGGAGTACACCACCATTGTGGCGGCACCCGCATCTGATCCGGCGGGCTTTAAGTACCTCGCCCCGTACACCGGTTCGGCCATTGGGCAGCATTGGATGTACCAGGGTAAGCATGTTCTGATCGTGTTTGATGATCTGTCCAAGCAAGCAGACGCTTACCGTGCTGTCTCCCTCTTGCTGCGCCGCCCACCAGGTCGCGAGGCCTATCCCGGAGACGTCTTCTACTTACACTCCCGTCTGCTCGAGCGTTGCGCCAAACTCTCTGACGAGATGGGCGGTGGCTCCATGACAGGTCTACCGATCATTGAGACCAAAGCAAATGACGTGTCCGCCTTTATTCCTACCAACGTCATCTCGATCACTGACGGTCAGTGCTTCTTGGAGTCAGACCTGTTCAACTCGGGTGTACGCCCTGCTATCAACGTGGGTATTTCGGTTTCCCGCGTGGGTGGTTCGGCTCAGCCCAAGGCCATGAAGAAGGTGGCCGGGCGTTTGCGTCTGTCGTTGGCTCAGTACCGCGAGCTCGAGGCATTCGCCGCTTTCGGCTCCGATCTCGACGCCGCATCCAAAGCACAGCTGGAGCGTGGCTCGCGTCTGGTGGAGTTGCTCAAGCAGCCCCAGTACCAGCCGCAGGCTATGGAGCGTGAGGTTGTGTCGGTCTGGACAGGAACAACGGGTCAGTTGGACGACGTCCCTGTTGAGGACATCCGCCGATTCGACGCTGAGTTCTTGGACTACGTGGACCGCTCGGCCCCGCAAGCATTCGATGCAATTCGCACAACAACGGATCTGTCTGATGACACGGTCAGTGTGTTGGAGAAGGCAATCACCGAATTCAAGAAGCAGTTCACCACTAGTTCGGGTGAGCTCCTGATTAAAGATGAACCGGTGGCAGCGATAGCAGACGAGGACATTGACCCAACCCAAATCAAGAGGGCAGTCCGAGGCTGACATGGGTGCACAACTGCGGGTCTACCGGCGCCGGATTAAATCGGTGCAGGCGACCAAGAAAATTACGAAGGCAATGGAGCTCATTGCTTCGGCGCGTATCGTGAAAGCGCAGAACCGGCTTCAAGCGTCCATGCCGTACTTAACCCAATTGGTCGACGCGGTGTCCGCAGCCGCTAGCCACGCTAGCGATGTTTCCAAGCATCCGCTGACGGCTAAGACGGAAAATCAGGTGCGGGCAGCCGTTTTGGTTATTACCGGCGACCGTGGCTTGGCTGGCGCTTACTCCTCAAACGCCATCAAAGAGGCGGAGGCGTTGACGCGCAACCTCGCGGACAAGGGCATGAGCGTGGTTCCCTACGTCGTTGGGCGCAAAGGTGTGTCCTTTTACCGTTTCCGAAACCGGGCCATGGGTGGGGAGTACGTCGGGTTCACCGATCAGCCCACCTATGCGCACGCCAAGGAAATCGGAGAGGACTTGCTGAAGGCTTTCATGACCCCCTCGGCTGAGGGTGGGGTTGATGAAATACACGTGGTGTACACCAACTTCATCAACATGGGTAGTCAAGAGGCGCGGGTGCGCCGCATACTCCCGCTAGAGGTAGTTGACGAAGTCATCGAGACCTCCGAGACCGGGAATAACAACCCGTTCCCCCTGTACGAGTTCGAACCTGGTCCCGAAGAAGTTCTGGATGCACTGCTGCCGCGTTATGTGGACCAGATGGTGTACCTCTCGCTGTTGAATTCGGCTGCGTCCGAGCACGCTGCACGTCGGCGCGCCATGAAATCAGCAACGGACAACGCCGAGGAACTCATTCGTTCGCTCACACGAGCAGCAAATGCTGCCCGACAGGCAGAAATTACTCAAGAAATCAGTGAAATTGTCGGTGGAGCCGACGCACTTTCCGCATAACCATTACCGCTCGAGAGAAGGAACCGCAATGACTGCAGTAGCCGAGACCACCACCGGAGTAGGACGCGTCGCACGCGTAACCGGCCCTGTCGTGGACGTTGAGTTTCCGGTTGAAGCCATGCCGGCGCTGTACAACGCCCTCAATGTTGATGTGACCTTTGACCAGGGCGACGAAGGTGGCGGGACCCACACGCTCGTACTGGAAGTTGCCCAGCACATTGGTGACAACATGGTGCGTGCCATCTCCATGCAGCCCACCGACGGACTCGTGCGTGGTGCGCCGGTTCGGGACACGGGCGATGCCATCTTGGTGCCGGTCGGAGATGTCACCAAGGGGCACGTCTGGAACACCCTGGGCGTGCCGTTGGATGTGAAAGCATCCGACCTCGACATCAAAGAACGGTGGAGCATCCACCGCCAGGCACCGGCATTCGACCAGTTGGAGTCCAAGACCGAGGTGTTCAACACCGGTATCAAGGTCATCGACTTGCTGACCCCCTACGTGAAGGGCGGAAAGATTGGTCTATTCGGTGGAGCCGGTGTCGGTAAGACCGTGCTGATCCAGGAAATGATCTATCGCGTAGCAGAAAACTTCGGTGGTGTATCCGTTTTCGCCGGTGTGGGTGAGCGGACCCGTGAAGGTAATGACTTGTTCCTGGAAATGACCGAGTCCGGTGTTATCTCCAAGACCGCGCTCGTGTTCGGCCAAATGGATGAGCCCCCGGGCACCCGTCTCCGCGTGGCCTTGACGGCGTTGACCATGGCGGAGTACTTCCGCGATGTTCAAAAGCAAGACGTGCTGTTGTTCATTGATAACATCTTCCGCTTTACCCAGGCGGGTTCGGAGGTCTCGACGCTGCTCGGGCGCATGCCCTCCGCTGTGGGTTACCAGCCAACACTGGCAGACGAAATGGGTGTGCTCCAGGAGCGCATCACCTCAACTCGTGGCCACTCGATCACTTCGCTGCAGGCGATTTACGTCCCTGCTGACGACTTGACCGACCCTGCTCCTGCAACCACCTTCGCCCACTTGGACGCGACCACCGTGTTGAGCCGCCCCATTTCGGAAAAGGGTATTTATCCCGCTGTGGATCCGCTGGACTCCAACTCCCGCATCCTGGATCCACGCTATGTCGGTGACGAGCACTATCGCGTAGCAGCTCGAGTCAAGGAAATTTTGCAGCGGTACAAGGATCTGCAGGACATCATTGCGATTCTTGGTATCGACGAGCTCTCCGAAGAGGATCGTGTTCTCGTGGGTCGTGCTCGCCGAATTGAGCGCTTCCTGTCCCAGAACATGTTCGTGGCCGAGGCCTTTACCGGGCAGCCAGGTTCCTTCGTTCCGGTGGAAGAAACCATTTCCTCCTTCAAGGCGCTGGCCGACGGTGAATTTGACCACGTACCCGAGCAGGCCTTCTTCATGTGCGGTGGCATCGAAGATGTCGAGAAGAATGCAGCCGCCCTGGCAAAGGACAGCTAATAATGGCTGAACAATTGGACGTCGCAGTGGTGTCAGCTGAGCGCGCTCTCTGGTCGGGCAAGGCCAAGAGCGTTTCAGCCAAAACCCCGGAAGGCGATGTCGGAATCCTACGCGGGCACGAACCCATGCTGGCGCTGCTCGTGGAAGCACCACTACGGATCGAACTCGAAGACGGCTCGAAAGTCTTAGTGGCCGTGCACGGTGGATTCTTCTCAGTGGACAGTGACAAAGTCAACGTCATTGCCGAGACTGCTGAACTCGCCGAAGACGTTGATCTAGAGCGTGCCCAAGCAGCTTTGGCTCGCCTGAAAGCTAACTCAGACGCCGAGGACCTCTCTGCCCTGCGCCGTGCCGAAACTCGAATTCAGGTGGCCGGGGTAGCGAAGGGCGTTTCCTCCCGCTAAACCGGCTTCGGACTTATTACCTGTCGCCTCCCGGCTTCGGGCTTATTACCTGTCGCCTCCCGGCTTCCAAAGAACATCCCCGCCGTTCTCCTTGTTCGCAACCCGGGCGAGGATGAACAACAGATCACTCAGTCGGTTGAGATAGGTAGCGGCTAGCGGGTTCATACCTCCGTGGTAGGCATCCAATGCTGCCCAGGTAGAGCGCTCTGCCCGCCGAACCACCGTGCGGGCTACGTGGAGGTGCGCTGCAGCCGATGTACCCCCGGGGAGCACGAATGAGCGCAGCGGCTCAAGTTGCGCGTTGTAGGTGTCACACGCCTTTTCCAATTTTTCAATATAGGAATCTTCTACGCGGAGGGCATTGACTTCCTCGTCTCGAATCGGTGTAGACAGATCAGCGCCGACATCAAAAAGGTCGTTTTGAATACCCACCAACAACGCACTGACTTCCGGCCCCAGATCGCACATGCTCAAAGCGAGCCCAATCGTGCAATTGGCTTCGTCCACATCTGCATAGGCCCGCAGTCGAGGATCGTTCTTGCCGGTGCGCGACATGTCGCCTAGAGAAGTTGTTCCGTCGTCGCCGGTGCCGGTGTAAATGCGCGTGAGATTGACCATAAATGGACTCTATCGGCATTCCACACCTTTGGCTCACCTACGATGCGCTGGTGGATGTTTTCCGGGTTACAGGCGGCCATCGCCTCGAAGGTGAGGTGGCCGTCCCAGGTGCCAAGAACTCGGTGCTCAAATTGATGGCGGCGACACTCCTCGCGCCAGGCACGTCAACACTGACAAATGTCCCAGATATTGAAGATGTCACCATCATGGCGGAGCTTCTGCGCCGATTGGGATGCCAGGTTGATCACGCTGATGATCAGGTGGTCATCACCGTGCCTGAGAGCCCAGATCACCGAGCCGATTATGACCTTGTCCGCAAAATGCGCGCCTCGATCTGCGTGCTTGGCCCGCTCATAGCTCGATGTGGTGCTGCCGATGTTGCTGTTCCCGGGGGAGACAACATTGGATCTCGCGGACTCGACATGCATGTCGACGGATTACGCAAACTAGGCGCTCATGTCCACAATGAACACGGGTACCTTTTGGCCGAAGCGTCGGATCTGCACGGAGCGCACATTGTGCTGGAATTCCCGAGTGTTGGCGCAACAGAGACTTTGCTGATGGCCGCAGTGACTGCTCACGGCGAGACGGTGTTAGAAAACGTGGCGCGTGAGCCGGAGATTATGGACATCTGTCACATGTTGGTCTCCATGGGCGCTGATATCAGTGGCATTGGAACTTCCACCTTGCACATCAACGGTGTGAGTCACCTTCACCCCGTGGAGCATCGGGTTGTATCGGATCGGATTGTGGCGGGTACATGGGCCGTTGCTGCCGTTATGACACGGGGAAGGGTGACGGTGAGAGGCGTGAGCCCCGACCATCTAGAGGTTCCCCTGGATAAATTGCGGGCGACCGGGGCGGATATTGAGCTGGGCGAGTTGGAATTCACCGTCAGCATGGACGCTCGCCCCACCGCGGTGGACATTGTGACATTGCCCTATCCAGGATTCCCCACAGATCTGCAGCCGCAATTCATTGCCATGAACGCCATCTCTGCCGGCGCGGCACTTGTGACCGAAAACCTCTTTGAGGCGCGATTCCGATTTGTGCAGGAGTTGGCACGTCTCGGTGCTGATGTACGCACAGATGGTCACCATGCGCTCATTCGCGGACATGCCGAGTTGTCGGGAGCGCCGGTTGAGGCGACAGATATTCGAGCGGGTGCCGGACTGGTTCTAGCGGGGCTCGTGGCCGCGGGGGAGACCACTGTCTACGGTGTTGGGCATATTGATCGGGGCTACGCAGGTTTCGTTCGAGTGCTGCAAAGTCTGGGAGCACGCATCATTCGCGTAACAGAGTAAGTGCGGTGTCCTTGTCTGCCGGCCACACCATTACTTTCGGGCCGTCGAGAGTCTGAACGAGATTGGCTTTGATGCCACGATCCTCGAGTGAGCGACGGATCATTTCACCGTGAACGTAATCACCGGGGCTGGCAACGCAGACCAGAAGTCCGTACTCCTCAGCTCGCCCGGCGCGGGCCGGAGCAGCAACGACGGAACTTCCTCGGGCATAGGCCCACCGCAACACCAGAACCATGGCACCAACTCCAATGAGGGCAATGAGTGGGCCAAAAGCATAGGAAAAGCTATTGCCGATCTGCACAGGAGCAATGGTGCCCCGGAAAGGTGATCTGCGCGACTTTTTTGCTGCTCGCCCCACCGGGGAATCGTGCATTCGCTACCCTGCCCACGTGGCCGACTCACCCTGGATCATGCGCACCTACGCTGGGCATTCCAGTGCCGCTGAATCCAATGCCCTCTTTCGACGCAATCTGGCCAAGGGACAGACCGGGCTATCGGTGGCCTTTGACCTACCCACGCAAACCGGATACGACCCCGACGACCCCATGGCTCGAGGTGAGGTCGGCAAGGTGGGTGTGTCCGTGGCTTCGATTGCCGACATGAGAGCGCTCTTTGACTCCATTGATCTGGGGACCATGAACACGTCCATGACGATCAATGCCACTGCGGTGTGGTTGTACGCGCTCTACGTGGCCGTTGCGGACGAACAAGGTGTCTCACGGGAGCAACTCTCCGGGACTACTCAAAACGACATTATTAAGGAGTACTTATCGCGAGGTACGTACGTTTTCCCACCTGCACCATCACTATCGCTCGCAACTGACCTCGTTGCCTTTTCCGTGGAAAACACTCCCAAGTGGAACCCCATCAATATCTGTAGCTATCACCTCCAAGAGGCCGGTGCGACACCTGTCCAGGAAGTTGCTTTCGCCCTCAGCACGGCCGTGGCTGTTTTGGACTCTGCGCGAGCTAAGACGCAGGTGGATTTCGATCGAGTTGTTTCGCGGATCTCCTTCTTTGTCAATGCTGGTGTCCGATTCATCGAAGAGATGTGCAAAATGAAGGCGTTCGGTCGACTCTGGGACAGGTTGCTGATCGATCGCTATGGAATCACCGATCCCACTGCTCGACGTTTCCGATACGGAGTTCAGGTGAACTCACTCGGCCTGACTGAGGAACAACCCGAAAATAACGTGCAGCGGATCATGCTGGAGATGCTCGCTGTCACCCTGTCGAAAGATGCTCGCGCGCGCGCAGTGCAGCTTCCGGCATGGAATGAAGCCATGGGGTTGCCTCGTCCATGGGATCAGCAATGGTCATTGCGCATGCAGCAAGTGCTGGCATTGGAAAGTGACTTGCTCGAGTACGAAGATATCTTTGAGGGGTCAGTCGTCATTGACGGCAAAGTCGCGGATCTAATGGAACAGATCCAGGTGGAATTTGATCACATCCAATCCCTGGGTGGGGTTGTGCCAGCATTGGAAAATGGATACCTCAAGAGCGCTCTCGTGGCATCACACGCCCAGCGCCGGGCGGCCATCGAATCCGGAGACTTACCGATTGTTGGTGTGAATATTCACACCAACACCGAGATCAGCCCTCTGCTCGATTCTGTTGAATCCAGCATCTATGTTGTTGACGAATCAGTTGAATCAGCTCGCATCAAGGAATTACAAGAATGGCGATCCAGTCGTGACTCCGGTCAGGTTGCCGCAGCACTTGACGGACTCCGCTCGGCAGCAACTGCGGGAGAGAACCTTGTGCCAGCGAGTATTGCAGCGGCACAGGCTGGTGTGACGACAGGCGAGTGGGCACAAACACTCCGCGAGGTCTACGGCGAATATCGCGCACCGACGGGGGTCATCGAGTCCATTCACACCGATACGGCGGCCATCCAAGCAGTACGCCAACGGGTACAGGCATTAGCCGCTCAGCGTGGAGCGCCCTTACGCATGCTGGTGGGGAAACCAGGTCTTGATGGACACTCCAATGGAGCTGAGCAAATAGCTGTGCGAGCGCGCGATTGCGGATTTGAAGTCGTGTACCAGGGCATTCGGTTGCGACCCGAAGAGATTGTTGCTGCCGCAGTGGCCGAGGACGTAGATATCGTGGGGCTATCCATTTTGTCTGGATCGCACCGCGTATTGGTGTCCCAGGTCGTGGCTGGGCTACGCGATGCAGGCGTCTCAGATATCCCCGTTGTTGTGGGTGGAATCATTCCTGAGGCCGATTCCCAGTGGCTCCGTTCAGAGGGCGTGAGCGCTGTTTTCACTCCCAAGGATTATGACGCCACCGCGATCATGGCGGAGATAGTGACGTTATTAGAAGCATGAGACTTCTTATTGCCGAATGCACTGTCACCTATGTGGGTCGACTCAGTGCTCACCTACCGCGAGCAACTCGGTTGCTGATGTTCAAGTCCGATGGCTCAGTCCTGATTCACTCCGATGGTGGTTCCTATAAGCCGCTCAATTGGATGAGTCCACCCTGCAGCGTGCAGGAGGCACGAGACTCCTCGGAGTTCATTGTGACCAATAAGGGTGGGGAGGTCTTGACGATCGAAGTACATGAGATCCACAGCGACCATAGTCACGATCTCGGCGTGGACCCCGGGCTGATCAAGGACGGTGTCGAGGCTCACCTTCAGAAATTGCTTGCTGAGAATCTAGCCCCACTCGGTGAGGGCTACACATTGGTGCGACGTGAGTTTCCCACTGCAATTGGCCCGGTCGATATCTTGTGCAAAAGCGCCCATGGAGAGACGGTGGCCGTGGAGATTAAACGTCGCGGGGAAATCGATGGGGTAGAGCAATTGACCAGGTACTTAGAGCTCCTCAACCGTGACCCGCTCTTAGCCCCTGTTCGCGGCGTATTCGCAGCCCAGGAAATAAAGCCACAAGCTCGCACTTTGGCACGCGATCGTGGCATTAGCTGCGTTACTTTGGATTATGAAGCTTTGAAGGGAACAGACGACAGTTCACTGCGATTGTTCTAATACGTCGGGGTCAGGGAGACCCCGAACCAGGATAGGAAATTGTGAGGATGGGGACGGTGGAGATCAAGCGCGTTGGTGTTGTGGGCCTAGGGACAATGGGTTCAGGAATCGTCGAGGTCGTTGCCCGAAATGGTTACCAGGTGGTCGGTGTCGATCTGGCGCCCGATCATCTGAAGCAAGCGCAGCAGCGAATGAGTGACTCCATGGAGCGCGGGGTAGCTCGAGGAAAGTTGACAGACGGTGATCGGGAGGAGATTACTTCTCGAATTTCCTATTCCACGGCCTTGCAGGATCTCGCCTCGTGCGATCTTGTGATTGAGGCCGCGACCGAGGATCTTGACATCAAGAGACAAATTTTTAGCACTCTGGGTTCAATCCTCGCAGAGCACGCGATCCTAGCCACCAATACCTCAGCGCTATCCGTCACGGAGATTTCCGTGTCCACCGATCGACCCAACCGGGTCATTGGCATGCACTTTTTCAATCCAGCAACGGTACAAAGTTTCGTTGAGATTGTTCGCACCGTGACAACCGATCAGGAAGTAGTGGACAAAGCGGTTGCTTTCGCGGAGTCGTTACACAAGGAGCCCGTTGTCGTGGCTGATCGGGCCGGATTCATTGCCAATGCGTTGCTCTTTGGCTATTTGAATCAAGCTATCGGCATGTATGAGCAGAAGTATGCATCCCGTGAAGATATTGACAACGCCATGAAATTGGGTTGTGGGCTTCCCATGGGTCCACTGGCATTGCTAGATCTCATCGGGCTGGATACGTCCCTGCAAATTTTGGACACCATGTACCACCAGAGCAGGGACCGGCTGCATGCCCCTAATGCGCTGCTCAAGCAAATGGTGGCCGCCCGGTTATTGGGGCGAAAGTCAGGACGTGGTTTCTACACGTATGAGTCAAAAAACTCGCCCACGGTGGTCGCGGACCAGAAAACTCCCGCTGTCGAGTCAGGGGACCGGGCTTCGAGCATCACGACTGTGGGTGTGATTGGCTCCGGCACCATGGCCACCGGAATAGCTTCGGTTTTCGCGAGCGCAGGGGTTCCCGTGACATTGGTTACTCGAAGTGCAGCCAAATCAGACTCCGCCATCGAATCTCTCACTAAGTCGTGGCAGAAATTAGTGGACAAGGGCAAGATCACCCAGGACAAGATGCAGGGATATTTGGCAAACCTCTCCACGACTGAGTTCGTATCAGCCTTAGAAGTTGATCTCGTCATTGAGGCAATAGCTGAGGATTTCGATGTTAAAGCAGCGATATTCCGTGAACTGGATCGTGCATTGCCATCCCATGTTGTCTTTGCCACGACCACGTCGAGCCTCTCAGTCATTGAACTAGCAGCACAGACCTCACGACCAGAGAAGTTCCTGGGAATTCACTTTTTCAACCCAGCTGCGATCATGAAACTCGTTGAGATGGTGAGCACGGTTGTTTCGGACCCCGTTGTCGTTGCAGAGTGCACCACCTTGGTGCGCAGTGTCGGGAAGGTGCCTGTTCAGTGTTCTGACCGGGCAGGGTTCATCGTTAATGCATTGCTCTTCCCTTACCTTAATAATGCGATCACCATGGCGAGTGAGAATTACGCGACAACAGAAGATATTGACACAGCCATGAAACGGGGGTGCGGTTACCCCATGGGTCCGTTTGAACTCCTCGACGTTGTGGGGCTGGATATCTCACTAGCCATCATCTCGACCCTGTACTTGGAATTCCGGGAGCCCGGATTTGCACCGGCGCCACAGCTTGAGCAGTTGGTGACTGCAGGGTACTTAGGGCGTAAAGTTGGCCGTGGTTTCCGGTCTTTTTCAGCATAGGCGGTAGGACAGCACGCAGAATTGAGGGTGGCATGGGGCGAAAGAATCGCCGAGTGCAGCCGAGCCCCCGACCCACCATGAGTAGTTCGACCGTGACGGAAGTGCATCCAGATGGCGAGTGGACTGTTCGTCGTTTGACGGGATCGTCGGCCACCAAGACGTATCGGTGCCCCGGGTGCGACCACGAAATACGCCCGGCAACCCCGCATGTGGTGGCCTGGCCGGCCGATATCCCGCAGGGGGCTGAGGAACGTCGGCATTGGCACACCCCCTGTTGGACCAACCGATCCACGCGTGGCCCCCGGGGCCGGACATGACACTTATTTCAGCCAATTCCGTTCTTCCGGCAGAGCGAATACCGGTGACACTGACGACATCGGATTCACTCACGCTCATTGGTGAGTTAGCCACTCCACCAGAACCGGAGGCAACCATCATTTGCGTCCACCCGTTGCCAACACATGGCGGAATGATGGACAGTCACATTTTTCGGAAAATGGCATGGCGACTTCCCGCACTGGCCAATATCGCTGTCCTGCGATTCAATTCCCGGGGAACAACAAGTGCAGCCGGCACGAGTGAAGGGTCGTTTGATCGTGCTGAAGGTGAAGGCAAGGACCTCCAGGCAGCCATCACTTTTGCAGTGGAATCTGGTCTTCCTAACATCTGGGTGATCGGCTGGTCTTTTGGTACCGACGTGATCTTGAAGAATATGCGCGATCCAGCGGTTGTCGGAGCGATCCTGCTCTCACCGCCATTACGTTTCACCTCGGAGGAGGAGCTTCGGTACTGGAATGGGATAGATATCCCCGTCTACGCGCTTATTCCCGAACATGACGATTTCCTGCCGCCTGATCAGGCGGTGATCCGATTCTCTCCGGCACCGGGAATTCATCTGGAGGCTGTGCCGGGCGCAAAGCACCTGTGGGTGGGCGAGAAGTTTGTGTCGTTGGTGCTCAATCGGGTTGTGGAACTGATAGCACCGAGTCATGCGCCGCTCCCCGCGAACTGGGATGGTCACATGGAAAGGTGGAATAACCTTTAAGGAAGCATGTTGTCGCGAATGAGTTGCGCAAATGCTCGGGCGCCTTTGGCGGTGAGGTGAACTTTGTCGGAAACAAAGTAGTCGGAATTGCCTCTCGAAGTTTCTTTCCAATCCGCCACAACAACGTTCGGATAATCAGGTGCCACTTTGTCAATAACAGCATTGTTAGGTTTCTCCCACGAACGCGGCATTGAGCTGTTAACCAGAATCACGCGGTCGTAATCAACTAATTGATCGAGCAGATCACGCAGCATGCTTTCCGGCATAACACCATTGGTGCCCGGATGAATCGCTACAGTATTCGCAAGTTCTTCTTTTCGTGAGAGCTTTTTAACCCGTCCGATAAACCCACCTGGAAACCGTGAGACGGCAGCATCGATTGTGGTTCCCGGGATGGCATCGGTGATAGCACCTCGGGCCCCCAGCACTACAGAGTCGCCAATAACACTTAATGGTGCTTTCGGTTCCGTATCTACAACCACCGACTCTTGTGGGTTGGAGTTTGATGCGCTGTTCGAGGGAGTCGGCGTTGCGTCTATTAGGACTTCATCGGATGTCCCAATGGCAGCGGCGACATCGGGTGCTATCGCTGCAGTTGACGGCACGAGGGCCAGCGCCATGACGGTGCCCACGACGACAATGGCGGTCACCAGTGCCAGCGCGCCGGTGACAATGCGTTCCCGAGCGCTAGCGCTCCCGGATTTCAGTCGTTGCCATGTTCTTCCTAGAGCACCCCGACGTATCGGCATTTCTACGAAACGGAAACTGAGTTCGGCGATACCCAGGGTGAGGATCATGCGAAGGATAAAGAGAGGTAGTCCATCGAGGGGAATATCCTGATCAGGCCGGGTCACCATAAAAATCGGCCAATGCCAGAGGTAGATCCCGTAGGAGCGCTGTCCCAGGTAGCGCAGTGGGGCAATGCCTAACCATGCCCCGAGGGGTAGCGCTGGATGGGTGGCGAGGGCAATGGTGGCGGCCACGATCACGGCCAACACCAGGAAACCGCCGCGGTAGAGGAACGGGCTAAATTCGGATGCGAGAAGGTAGAAGCCCACAATCAGCGCAATGGTGGTCACCCCGAGCGTGGTGAGAAAGAGGCTGGCTCGGGGAGCGATCCGGAGGGGAAGCCGTCCCGGTCGCCACACGGTGGCCAATGCGGCACCGATCAGCAATCCCATGGCGTGGGAGTCTGCCCCGAAATAGGCGCGGCTGGGATCGGCGAATTCCGGCATGGCTTGGGACGTGGCGATAGCAAACATCCAAGCCGTGGATGCCAGAGCTCCGCCCAATGCAACAAAACCGAGTGCCCTTCGACTCAACTTACGAATAACGAGGAAGGCAATGAACGGCCAAATGAGATAGAACTGTTCTTCAACAGCTAGTGACCACAGGTGATTAAGTAACGCCGGGCGCCCAGTGAATTCAAAGTACGAATGATCAGCAAAGATGTACCACCAGTTGTTGACATAGAAAATGGATGCCAGAGCATCAGCGCGAAAACTGGTGGCGCTATCTCGGTAGACAAGGGCCACGGCCAGGCCCACAACCGCCAGCATGAGAAACAGTGCTGGTAGCAGGCGCCGCGCTCGGCCCAGGTAGAACTGCTTAAAATTGATGGTTCCTGTTCGGGTGAACTGTTCGAGTATTAATGAGGTAATGAGAAAACCACTCAGCACAAAGAAGACATCGACCCCGAGAAATCCTCCGGGAACAGGATCGAACCCAGCGTGGTAGAGCAGTACGCCGCCAATTGCCAGAGCACGGAGGCCGTCGAGGCCGGGAAGGTATCCCATTTCTCCTTGGGCTCGCCCACGGTCTAAGTTCCATGGGGAAGCAACCATGGCCCCATGGTAAATGGTGGGGCTACCTGCTCATGAACTGGTAAATCGGTTGATGCCAGCGAGCGTCTGGTGGCGGAGCTCGGGGTCACGCACTCCCAAGCCAGGTTCCGGTGCCAGGCAGAGCACGCCGACTTTTCCTTGGTGGAGATTGCGGTGGACCTCGAAGGCGGCCTGCCCAGTTTCCTCGAGTGGGAAGGTCTTGGAAAGGGTGGGATGGATCATTCCTTTAGCCACGAGCCGGTTGGCTTCATATGCTTCCCGATAGTTGGCAAAGTGGCTACCCACAATTCGTTTGAGATTCATCCAGAGATACCTGTTGTCATATTCATGCATAAAGCCTGATGTGGAAGCGCAGGTTGCAATGGTGCCGCCGCGCTTGGTGACATACACACTGGCACCGAACGTCTCACGCCCCGGATGTTCAAAGACAATATCGGGGTCTTCGCCGCCGGTGAGTTCCCGGATCTTTTTGCCGAGTCGCTGCCATTCCTTGGGGTCTTGCGTGTGTTCATCTTTCCAAAATTTGTAGTTTTCGGCACTTCTGTCAATTACTAATTCAGCCCCCATGTCACGGCAGATCTGGGCTTTCTCGGGGCTGGACACCACGCACACGGGAATCGCTCCACCATTGAGTGCATATTGCGTGGCGTAACTGCCGAGTCCTCCGGAGGCACCCCAAATCAGTACAACGTCACCCTGCTTCATGCCGGCGCCATTGCGGGAAACCAATTGCCGGTAGGCGGTCGAGTTGACCAGCCCGGGGCTTGCGGCCTCTTCCCAGGTGAGGTGTTCGGGTTTGGGCATCAGTTGATTTGCTTTGACAATGGCACATTCAGCGAGGCCACCAAAGTTGGTCTCAAACCCCCAGATGCGCTGCTCAGGATCCATCATGGTGTCGTTGTGTCCCATGGGAGATTCCAACTCGACACTTAAGCAATGCGCAACTATGCGATCGCCCGGTGCAAATGCATTCACACCGGGTCCAACGCGCAGGACAACACCGGACGCATCAGACCCAATAATGTGATACGGGAGATTGTGGCGTTGCCCATCCGGGGTGGACTTGGCGTATTTCTCGAGGAAGCCAAATGTGGACACCGGCTCGAAAATACTGGTCCACACGGTGTTGTAATTGATGCTTGATGCCATCACGGCAATGAGTGCCTCGCCCGGGGCTAGCTCCGGCACGGGAACGTTATCTAGGTGAATACTGGTCCGCGGATCCTTGTCCCGTGATGCCATGCCCTCGAACATGGCGACATCAGATTTATGGACGGTTGCCGCTCGATAGGTAGTCGGAATCGTTAAGGATTCAAATACTTCGCGACCAGCGCCGCTTTCAATGGCATCAATAATTTCCTGCATCTCCGTATTAAACCTAACCACGGGAAATCTAGGTGGACATTTGCCAGATGAGTATTCCGAGGGTCACTGTGAGTCCTATCACGCCAACCAGTGATATTCGCCATAGGCGGCGAAGGAGCCCCATCAGGATCACTGCGGCGAAAGCGCCCACCAGCAGTGCTGCGAGTGGATGATCAAGGATGGACAGGTTAGGCATGCTGAACAAATTCAAGGAGTACGCCCCCGCAGTCCTTGGGGTGAGCAAAGTTCACCAGACTCCCAGCGGTCCCGGTCCGCGGCTCCGGGTAGAGCATGCGTATGCCCCGGGCTTCTAACAGCGTGGCTACCGCTCGAATATCCGTCACGGTAAACGCCATTTGCTGAATTCCCGGACCGTTCTTGGCAAGAAAGCGACCAATGGTGGTGTCAGGGCCGAGCGGTGCGAGTAGCTGTATTTCGGCTCCACCACCAGAGAACTGCAGCATTGCTTCTTCCACGCCCTGTTCCTGATTCACCTCCGTGTGGTGAGCACGAAGCCCGAGGGTTTGTTCATAGAAGTCACGCGACTGCGCAAGGTCCATCACAGCAATTCCCACGTGGTCTAGTCCGGTGATCAGGTGGGAAATTTCCTGAGTCACCTCGTTGATGGCCGACATGGAACTAATGTTGGCATATAGGCCAGTCAGCATAGGGAAAGTGGGTTGTGACATGAGCGACATCAGCATTGCGGCACATCAGGGAGAGCCCTCCGTCATTATTGCTGGTGCCAGGACTCCCATGGGGCGTTTACTGGGATCGCTCACTTCGTTCACTGGAGCGCAATTGGGTGGATTCGCCATCAAAGGGGCATTGGATAAAGCTGGGGTGAGCGCCACCGATGTCGATTACGTGATCATGGGTCACGTTCTGCAAGCAGGCGCGGGTCAAATTTCAGCACGGCAAGCAGCAGTCAATGCAGGAATTAGCATGAATGTGCCAGCACTCACCATTAATAAAGTCTGCCTCTCGGGGCTTGATGCCATTGCCCTTGCTGACCAATTAATCCGTGCCGGAGAAGCGGAATGCATTGTTGCTGGCGGGATGGAGTCCATGACCAATGCACCACATTTGCTGATGGGATCGCGCGAAGGGATTAAGTACGGTGAATGGAGCATGGTTGACTCCATGGCCTTTGACGGCCTGACCTGTGCTTTCGATGAGTGCGCCATGGGGGAATCCACCGATAAGTACAACTCTCGCTATGGCGTCACGCGGGAGTCGCAGGACGAATTCGCAGCGCTATCCCATGCCCGGGCCGCCCACGCTCAGCAGGCAGGGGTATTCGACGAAGAAATTGTGAGTGTGGAAATTCCCCAACGCAAGGGCGAGCCACTTCATATATCGCACGATGAAGGTATTCGAGCCGCGACAACTGTTGAGACACTGAGCGCACTCCGACCGGCATTTAATAAGGAGGGAACAGTTACCGCGGGTAACGCTTCTCAAATTTCCGATGGTGCAGCTGCGGTGATCGTTATGAGTAAAACGAAGGCGGAGTCTTTGGGGTTGGCATGGCTAGCTGAGATCGGTGCCCATGGCAATGTGGCTGGTCCAGATGCGAGTTTGCACGAACAACCAGCACAGGCGATCCTGGCTGCCTGTCGACGTGCAGGTTTGAACCCAGCTGATATCGATCTTTTTGAAATAAATGAGGCTTTCGCGGCTGTTGGTCTGGTATCGATGAATGTACTGATGGCCGCAGGGGCGTCGGCTGATACCGAGCACGTCAATGTCAACGGTGGAGCAATTGCTCTGGGTCACCCCCTGGGCATGTCCGGTGCCCGCCTGGTGTTGCATCTCGCCCATGAACTTCGGCGTCGCGGCGGCGGAATTGGTGCGGCAGCCCTCTGCGGTGGTGGAGGACAAGGAGATGCCTTGTTGATCAAGGTGCCGTGACAGCGTTACTCCTGCCGAGGCAATAACCTGATCCGGTGACTGATTGGGCAGAGACACTGCGAAATGGCAGCTCCCGCGACATTGCGCGGGCCATTACCGCTGTGGAGAACATGAGTGTCGCCGGCGAACAGATTCTGCATGACCTCCCACTGCCGACCGCCCACGTGATTGGATTGACGGGACCGCCCGGAGTGGGGAAGTCGACATCTACTTCGGTGCTTGTCGGCAAACTGCGGGCTCACGGTCACCGAGTAGCGGTGCTCGCCGTGGACCCGTCCTCCCCGTTCAGCAAGGGTGCGCTGCTGGGTGATCGAATTCGCATGCACGAACATGCCCAGGATCCAGGAGTATTTATCCGATCACTAGCCGCTCGCGGGCACTTAGGTGGCCTCACGGAAACTACCCTTGATGTGATCACCGTCTTGAGTGCGGCAGGATTCGATTCCATCATTGTCGAGACCGTTGGTGTGGGTCAGTCGGAAATCGATATTGCCTCGGCTGCAGATACAACAATTGTTATTACCGCACCTGGAATGGGCGACGGCATTCAAGCGGCCAAGGCAGGCATTCTCGAGATCGCTGACATTTTCGCGGTCAACAAAGCAGATCGGGACGGCGCAGAAGTTGCGGTGCGGGAGCTCAAGTCGATGGTGGCTTTAGCGCCTTCGGCGCAGGGATGGGTCCCACCGGTTATCCCGACAATCGCATCAACCGGCGACGGTTTTGGCGAACTACTCGAACACATTGACGCGCATTGGCGCTTTCTCGAGACTTCTGGGCAGATTGAACAGAGACGTGAGAGCCGATTACGGGATTACCTGTTAGCCCGTGCCATGGCGCACTTTGAGCGCGCCATGGTGTCTCGGGAGGCTGCTCAGGACATTTCCCATCGTGTTGCCATCGGAGAGATCTCTCCGGCACACGGACTGGAGGAGCTGCTTAACGGTCTCGGCGTTGACGAGCCCCCGGTGAATTAATGAGTGCGGATATTTCCGGTTTAAATTCCCCACTCAATACTTGATCCAAGGTAATTTCCTCCAGCACCGCGCGCATGGATGCCCGGAGTGCAATCCATACGTCGACCAACGAGCTGTCTGGATGGACAACATCTTCAGGCCGCTGTCCCCGAACAGCCGCCAGCGGACCGTCGAGGGCGCGGATAACGTCTGCGACGGTAATGGAGTCCGGTGCTGCAGCTAGTCGATAGCCCCCCACTGGCCCACGTCGACTGATCACGACATTTGCTTGACGCAACTCGCGGAGAATGCCTTCTAGGAACTTCGCGGGAATATTTTGCTCACGAGCGATCTGCTCGCTGGTCACCAGTCGCTCAGGGGACTGCGCGTAGGAACGAGCCAGCTCGAGTACCGCACACATTCCGTAGTCGGCACGAGCAGAGACATACATGAGCAAAGTCAAGCACAGGCCGGTATTTCCCGCACCATGCCTGGCCCTCAGGCACTGGTGGCTTGGTATAGGCATCAGTGGAACAATGGGGGCATGAGTACACCATCTTTTGCTGGAGCCGTAGATCTGGGTGCCCTTGCTTCCGCTAAGAAATCGAAGGCTGCCGCCGGTAATTCGCTCACCATTGACGTCACCACGACTGATTTCGAGGTACAGGTATTGGCGCAGTCCCAAACGATTCCTGTCGTTCTCGACGTCTGGGCCGAGTGGTGCGGTCCGTGCAAGCAGCTTTCACCCATACTTGAGGAGTTAGCACACGAGTATGCCGGTCGAATCATGATCGCCAAGGTTGATGCAGATACTGAGCAAGCTATTGCCCAAGCGCTGCAAGTGCAGTCCATTCCGTCGGTATTTGCAGTTATCAAGGGTCAGGTTGTGCCCCTCTTTCAAGGTGCATACCCCAAGGAGCAGATTCGACAGATTTTTGACAAGTTGTTGGAGTTGGCGGCGGAACAGGGACTCACGCCGGTGAATGTTCCTGACGGTGAATCCCCGGTGAGCGAACCGGAGATCGAGGTCGATCCGCGATTTGATACAGCGGTAGCGGCTATTGACGCCGGTGACTGGGCGGCTGCGAAAGCTGCGTATCAAAGTATTCTCGATTCCGATCCGGGTGACCTTGATGCGCGTGGCGGTTTGATCATGTGCGAGATTTTCGAACGCACGCAAGGGAAGAGCGTGCCGGATAGTCACACAGTGGACGACTTGATGCTGAGTGCTGATCTGGCCGCCGCCAACGGTGACTGGACATCCGCCTTTTCCTCCATCATCAATGCGGTGCGAGAGGCTTCGGGAGAGGATCGTGAACGTGCTCGCCAGAGGGCCGTTGACTACTTCACCTTGGCCGGAGACCATGAAGAAGTCCCGGCGGCTCGCATCGCGCTCGCTAATGCCTTGTTTTAAATGTGTGTTCTTGGGCAGTGCGGGTTTAGCTGGCGGGCGGCCGAAAAAACATGGCTGACAGTGGCGGCACGGTGATGCGTGCCATAGCTGGCTTGCCGGACCACTCGGTAGCCATGGCGTTGATATGTCCTTGATTTCCAACACCTGAGCCGCCGTAATGAAGTGAGTCTGTATTGAGCACCTCGTCCCAACGCCCAGCAAAAGGAAGCGCCAGTGGATAGTCGTGGTGCACGAGGGGGGAGAAGTTTGCGATAAAAGCCATGCACTCACCATTATCTGCCCACCGAAGCCAACTGAATATATTGGTGTCAGAGGCATTGCCATCAAGCCACTCGAAACCGCGGGGGTCGTTATCGCGTTCCCAAAGAGCCGGAAATTCCCGATAGATTCGGTTGAGATCGTTGACGGTCGCCAGGACTCCTTGGTGCTCGGCAAATTGCAAAAGGTGCCAGTCCAACCCCTTCTCGCTGGACCACTCATCCGATTGGGCAAACTCTGAACCCATAAAGAGCAACTTCTTACCCGGGTGAGCCCACATAAAAGCCACATAAGTGCGCAAATTGGCCAGGGCCTGCCACCGGTCACCTGGCATTCGCGAGACAAGTGAGCCCTTGCCGTGCACGACTTCGTCGTGAGAAAAAGGCAAAATAAAATTTTCACTGAAAGAGTACATCAACGAAAATGTCATTTCGTCGTGGTGATATTTCCGGTGGATTGATTCGTGCTGGACGTACCCCAGGGAATCGTGCATCCACCCCATGTTCCATTTGAACCCGAATCCAAGGCCGCCGAGGTCCGTTGGACGTGTTACACCTGGCCAGGCGGTGGATTCCTCAGCGATGGTGATCACGCCGGGTACGCGTTTATACACAGTCGCGTTCATCTCTTGGAGAAAGGCGACAGCGTCAAGATTCTCGCGGCCACCGTATTGATTGGGTAACCAGTCGCTGCCTTCGCGAGAGTAATCTAAGTAGAGCATGGAAGCCACGGCATCTACCCGCAGTCCGTCGAGGTGAAACTCCTCGAGCCAAAAGACAGCATTAGCTACCAAGAAATTACGAACTTCCTTTCGACCAAAATCAAAAATATAGGTGCCCCAGTCAGGGTGCTCTCCCCGTCGAGGGTCCGCGTGCTCATAGAGTGGCGTGCCGTCGAACTGGGCTAAAGCCCACATGTCTTTGGGGAAATGTGCAGGAACCCAGTCGAGGATTGCTCCGATGCCGGCACGGTGCAGCTCGTTAATGAGGTATCGAAAATCGTCGGGCGATCCGAACCGAGCGGTCGGTGCGTAATAGGAAGTGACCTGATAACCCCACGACGGCCCATAGGGGTGCTCAGCTACCGGCAGGAACTCCACGTGGGTGAAACCAGAGGAGAGGACATAGTCAACTAATTCGTGGGCCAACTGTTGGTAGCTCAACCCTGGTCGCCACGAACCAAGGTGCACCTCATAGATAGATAGCGGTTGGGAATGTGGATCGCCTGCCGAGCGATCCCTCAGCCACTCCGCATCTGACCATTCAAAGTGTGATTCATAAATAACCGAGGCCGTTTTCGGCGGTACCTCTGTCGCAGATGCCATGGGATCCGCCTTGATATGCCATTGACCATGCTGATCAAGAAGGGCAAATTTATACGCCTGCCCCACGGCCAGTCCGGGAATAAAAAGTTCCCAAACTCCTGAACCGCCCAAGGATCGCATGGGGTGTGCATGCCCATTCCAGAAATTGAAGTCACCCACAACTCGAACCCCCTGAGCATTCGGCGCCCAGACGGTAAATCGAACACCGTGAATGTCGATGCCGCCGATTGTTTGAGAGATGGGGCGCGCACCGAGAACTTTCCACAATTCCTCGTGGCGTCCCTCACCAATGAGATGCAGATCTAATTCGCCGAGTGTGGGCAGGAAGCAGTAGGGGTCATGGGAGGTGACCAGAGTGTCTCCGTAGCGAACCTCAAAGGTGTACGGCATCAGAGTAGCTTGATCCGACGCGGGAATAGTGGTGCTCCATAGGCCGGGTATGTCCTGGGTCATGGGGTACCGGGCCTGTGTCGTAACCACCGTGACGCTGCGGGCATCGGGTTTAAGTGCTCGGATGGTCACCGTGCTATCGGTTCGGTGATTCCCGAGGATTGAATGCGGATTGAAATGGGATCCGTCGAGAATGCGCTGCAGCTCCGCATGAGTTGCGGTCATGGGGTAGTAGCCGTTCGCGAGTAGATCACTTCTGAAGCAATAGCAGACGTTATGCGAGCAATGTGGGCAACGTTTTCGAAGGGATTCAAGCGAACAAAAGTATGCGGGTTCCATCGCCAACTCGACTGAGATAACTCCTCGCGGACAGCGAAATCCGCATCCCACGCGAGTCCGAGCGAGGACATATTCCAATGAATCGTCGTGGAGTGTTCGTGATACGGATCCAGGTTGCAGACAACGAGAACAACATTGTCCTGATGACGTTTGGAGTAGGCAATGACGTCCGGGGAGTCCGTTGGGTGGAACCGCAAGGAACGTAACGACGTAAAGGCTGGGTTAGTGTTGCGAATCCGATTGAGCTGGGTGAGATACGGAGCGAGTGTTCTTCCTTGCTTGTGTGCAAGGGTCCAATCCCGCGGACGGTACTCAAACTTTTCCGAGTCCAAATATTCCTCGCTCCCGGGGCGAAGGGAGACATGTTCAAAAAGTTCAAAGCCACTGTAAATCCCGTACGTTGGTGACAGCGTGGCCGCCAGGGTCGCTCGAATGGCAAATGCGGCAGGCATGCCTGATTGGAGAAACTCGTGCAAAATATCTGGCGTATTCGCAAAGAGGTTTGGCCGCATATAGGCGGCCATGGGTCCAGCGAGTTGGGATAAATACTCTTCCAGTTCATGTTTGGAGGTTTTCCACGTAAAGTACGTATAACTCTGCTGAAATCCTTGTTCAGCCAGTGCGCGCATCATGGGGGCGCGGGTGAAAGCTTCAGCCAAAAAGATCACATCAGGGTCAGTTGCGTAAATGCTATGAATAAGACGGTTCCACACCCAGACCGGTTTGGTGTGCGGATTGTCTACCCTAAAAATTTTGATACCGCGGTTGATCCATAAGCGAACGATCCGTTCAACTTCCTGATACAGGCCTTCCGGGTCGTTGTCGAAATTGAGTGGATAGATGTCCTGGTATTTCTTGGGCGGGTTTTCGGCAAAGGCGATCGTTCCGTCGGCTCGGGTGGTGAACCATTCTGGGTGCTTACTCACCCACGGGTGATCCGGTGACGCTTGGAGGGCTAGGTCTATGGCCACTTCCAATCCGTGCTCTGTGGCAGCGGCCAGGAACGCGCTGAAATCGGCCAGTGTGCCTAAGTCTGGATGAAGGCTGTCGTGACCGCCGTCTGAGGATCCAATAGCCCACGGCGAACCAGGATCCCCCGATTGAGCAGAGAGAGTGTTGTTGCGGCCTTTTCGATGTGATGTACCGATGGGGTGAATGGGTGGTATGTAAACAACATCAAAACCCATCTCGGCAATCGCGGGAAGTCGCGATGCCGCTGAAGTAAATGTCCCTGACCTCGGTGGATTCAGGGTGGCGCCTTCACTGCGTGGGAAAAACTCGTACCACGCGCCCACAAGGGCTCGTTTCCGCTCCACGCGTAGTGGCCAAGGCCCACTCGCGGTAGGGGAGTGTCGGAGCGGGTAGGAGTGCATAATTTCGTCGATCGCTCGATCCGTCGCGGCGGCGAAGCGCACACTGGCCGGAAGGGATGGATTCTGCATAGTGGCGACGGCCGAAGACAGTGTTTGGACCAATGGAGGCGCCATGTGTTCGGTGGCGGCGACTTCCTCGAGGAGTAATCCTCCGTCGGTGAGTTCGCTGTCAACGTCGAGGCCTGCTGGAATTTTGATCCGGGCACGGTGGAGCCATGTTTCCCACGGATCGCCCCAGGCGCTGATGGTGAATGACCAGTCACCTGCAGTATCGGGCTGGAAAAGTGCGTGATACCGGTCCGGGTCGTGGTCAGTGCACATGCGGAATGGTCCGATGCTCTTACCCGTCGGATCGGTGAAAGTGATCTCCACGCTCAACTGGTCGTGACCCTCCCGGAAGGCGGTCACACTGAAGGGAATGATCTCGTCCACGGTGCCCGCGGCGGGAAAGGATCCACACTCCACGGTGGGCGATACATCAAACAAAGTGAAACGTGGCATCGAGTCAGCAGGAGAGCCATGCGATGCAATTGTGCCCATGGGTTGAGGGTATCGCCCGAGCACAGTCAAGACTAGGTGTTTATATGTATACGTTTGCATATCGATGGGAAAAGCCCGATAGGTTACGGGGGTGCGTGCTCTCAAACGAATCACCGTTCACAATATTTTGCCCCCAGCCCTAGAGCCATTGAATCGATTGGCCCTGAACCTGCACTGGTGTTGGGACTACCGGACCCAGCAGATTTTTAGCGCCATGGATCCGCATGAGTGGGAACGGTCCCAGGACCCGGTCCAGCTTCTGGCCAACATATCTCAGGAGCGATTGCAGGAGTTGGCCAACGATCCGGAATTTATTGATCAGGTAGCTGAGCGCGAGCGTGCCTTGACGGCGTACCTCACCGCCAATAGTTGGTTTCAGCAACCAGATGAATCCACCCACCATGCCATGACCGGTGTCGCCTACTTCTCGCCTGAATTTGGGGTGACCTCAGCCCTTCCCCAGTACAGCGGAGGCTTAGGGATTTTGGCCGGTGATCATCTGAAATCTGCCAGTGATCTCGGTGTACCTCTTATTGGCATCGGCCTGTTTTATTCCTCGGGTTATTTCCGTCAATCTCTCTCACGGGATGCTTGGCAAATGGAGTCCTACCCGGTGTCCTCGCCGGAAATGAGTCCGGTCACCCTCGTGCGCGATTCCGACGAACGTCCGGTCACCATCTCTGTTGGGCTGCCTGGTGGAAAACTCCTCCACGCGCACGTGTGGCTAGCGCAGGTGGGCAGGGTGCCACTGCTGCTTTTGGACACTGACATAGAACTGAATGACTCCTCCGGGAGGGAAGTGACGGATCGGCTGTATGGCGGCGGCAGCGAAACGCGCCTTCAACAGGAAATGCTGCTTGGTATCGGTGGCGTCAGGGCATTGCGTGCTTATTGCGCGGTGTCTGGCACCGAGGCACCTAATGTCTTTCACACAAATGAGGGACATGCCGGCTTCTTGGGAGTTGAACGCATCCGCGAATTAGTGCAGGGTGAATCGGCCTTAGATTTTGATCAAGCACTGGAAGCGACCCGAGCCAACACGGTGTTCACCACGCACACGCCTGTTCCGGCAGGAATCGACCGATTCCCCATGGACATGATCACTCGCTATTTCGGTGGTGACAATGCCGAACCCGGTGTACCGGTGGAAAAAATCATGGCTTTAGGTAGTGAGGATTCGGGCGAGTATTTCAACATGGCGATCATGGGCTTCCGTCTCGCTGGCCGGGCTAATGGCGTGAGCGAATTGCATGGCACGGTCTCCAGAGAGATGTTTGCCCATCTCTGGCCAGGTTTCGACGCCGCAGATATTCCGATTACATCCATCACCAACGGCGTCCATGCACCCACGTGGGTGGCACCCGCGTTAGTGGAGCTAGCGGACCAGATCGGTGGGGTAGGTGATCCGGATCAAATATGGGACATTCTGGGGAGTGCGCCGGCCGAGGATTTTTGGGAAGTCAAGCACTCCTTGCGCGAAGCACTAGTCACCATGTCCCGTGAACGACTTCGGCAATCGTGGCTCGAGCGAGGTGCGACCGAATCGGAGGTCATGTGGACATCGACCGTCCTGGATCCCACGATCTTGACAATTGGTTTTGCGCGCCGAGTTCCGTCATATAAGCGACTTACCCTCATGTTACGAGACCCCGAGAGGCTTCGCCGACTGCTCACACATCCGGACAGACCTGTTCAAATGGTCATTGCCGGAAAGGCGCACCCAGCCGACGACGGAGGTAAGGCCCTCATTGCGCAACTCGTGCAATTTGCTGACTCCGCTGATGTCCGGCACCGCATAGTGTTTCTGCCCAACTACGACATTGGCATGGCAACAACGCTGTATCCCGGATGCGATATTTGGCTTAATAATCCCATTCGCCCCCTGGAGGCGAGTGGCACCTCGGGCATGAAGGCGGCGCTCAATGGCGCGCTCAATCTATCCATCATGGATGGCTGGTGGGATGAATGGTTCGACGGCATGAATGGGTGGGCTATTCCATCTGCCTCCTCGTGGACTGACGCAGATGCCCGCGACGACTATGAAGCGCAGTGCATGTATGACCTCATTGAATTGGAGGTAGCTCCCTTGTTTTATCGACGCGGACAGGATGGGCTTCCACACGACTGGCTAGACATGGTGCGACACACCTTGCGCACACTGGGGCCGAAAGTTCTTGCCACTCGGATGGTGAAGGAATACGTAAACCGCCTCTATGCCCCGGCGGCACTATCTGGAGTGACATTGGCCCGGGATTCCTTTCACGAGGCACGGGAGCTCGCGAGCTGGAAGGCACACGTCCGGCAACAATGGGCCCACCTTCTGATTGACCATGTCGACACCGATGTCCCGGGAGCGGCCATTGCTCAAGGATCTGTCATCCCGATTCGTGCCTATGTATATCTGGCGGAATTAGGTCCGGCTGATGTTTGCGTCGAAGCGGTATTTGGCCACGTTGATTCGCGCGATCAGATTGCTGGTGCTCGGCATGTTGCCTTAAACCCCGTACAGGAGCTCGGCGGAGGGCGGTGGGTATTTGCTGGCGATATCCCCGTGGATCAGAGTGGATCCCTGGGGTACTCAGTCCGCATGACACCGCATCACCCGCAGCTTGCCTCCACGGCTGATCTCGGCTTGTTGGTCGCTCCGGTAGATCCTGCGGCCGGTGGAGCGCCCGAAATCTATTTACGTTAGATCGCTCGTTACCTGGAGAATGAGGACCGAGCGGGCTGTAATGGGAACTGCGTCCCCGCTGGCGTAGGTCTCGGCCGGGGGTTTGCCGTTGGTGAACGTGGTATCCAGAATAGGAATGTACCTCCCGGCGTTGGTTTCAGCAGGCAGAGTAAATGTCAGGTCCTGCTCACCGGCATGGTAAATAACAAACAGTGAGTCTCCCGAGACCGCGGACATGAACATTCCGACCGTCGACAGCCCGGGAGCGCCCCAGTCTTCAATTTCGTGGCCACCTGGACCAAACCACGCTAGGTCCTTGGGGGTGTTGTCCGAATGCGGTAAACCGGTAAAGAATCCCTTCGGACGTATGTGTGCCCACGTCAGTCGAATGTGGTTCAGCGTTGCGCACAGATCAATCAGATCCCAGTTCTTTTGTTCCAAATCCCAATCGATCCACGAAATTGAGTTGTCTTGGCAATAGCCATTGTTATTCCCCAGTTGCGTTCGATGCATTTCATCTCCGGCGAGGAGCATGGGTACCCCACTCGACAGGTATAACGTTGTGAGGAAATTTCGAATCTGTCGCTCGCGAATCTCTTCAATGTTCGGGTCACGTGTTGGGCCTTCAACCCCGTAATTGTAGGAACGATTGTTGTCCGTTCCGTCGCGATTGTCCTCGAGGTTGGCTTGATTGTGTTTGTGGTTGTAACTCACGAGATCCATCATGGTGAAACCGTCGTGAGCCGTAACAAAATTAATGGATGTCGTGGGGTCGGCGGCTTTGCCTCCGTAAATATCTTCCGAGCCTGAGAGGCGCCATCCAACGTGAGAGATGCCGCTTTCACCCCGCCAAAAATCCCGGACATCGTCTCGGAACCGGTCATTCCACTCACTCCACGGGCTGGGAAAAGCCCCCACGTGATAACCCCCAGGACCGACATCCCAGGGTTCGGCAATCAGTTTGACATTTCGCAGAACCGGATCCTGGGCTACCGCATTGAGAAATGCACCATGGAGTTCAACATCGTGCTCGCCACGGGCGAGTGCAGCGGCCAGGTCAAATCGAAAACCATCTACATGCATGTCCGTTACCCAATAGCGCAATGAATCCATGATTATGCGGAGCGCATAAGGGTGTGACGCGTTCACGGAATTCCCACACCCGGTGAAATCCATGTAGTGGCCATCCGGGGTGAGGCGGTAAAAATCTCTGTTGTTGATACCTTTAAAGGACAAGCTAGGGCCATCAGCGCCGGCCTCCGCTGTGTGGTTGTACACGACATCAAGAATTACTTCAATGCCTGCCCGATGTAGTTCTCGAACCATGTACTTGAAATCCTCGATTTCCGTTCCCGGGCGCGAGGCGTAGGCATGATGTGGGGCAAAGAATCCAATGCTGTTGTATCCCCAGTAGTTCGTCAGCCCGGTCTCCATCAGGTGTTCCTCACTGAGAAAGGAGTGGACGGGGAGAAGTTCAATAGCGGTTACGCCAATGTGACG
>JAIOWY010000004.1:0-29675 GCA_021741845.1 Candidatus Nanopelagicales bacterium | reverse complement strand
AGGCACGAGTTGCCGCTGTGCAATCCTGCCCGGTGTTGATTAATGAGGCGGCTACTGCGCCCTGGACGGCAGCGTCGAGATCAGCATCAGCGAACACCACGAACGGCGCTTTACCGCCTAATTCCAAATGCACCCGCTTTATTCCCCGAGTTGCCAATTCCATAACACGTTGCCCAACGCGCGTTGAGCCGGTGAAAGACACCATGGCGACATCGGGGTGGCTCACCAATGCCTCGCCGGCTACCGGTCCTGCCCCAGTCACGACATTGACCACACCGGCTGGAAAACCCACGGCGGTACAGTCTTCCGCGAACATGAGGGTCGTCAACGGCGTGAGCTCAGCCGGCTTGAGCACAATGGTGTTACCAGCGGCAATGGCTGGCAGGATTTTCCAGGCAGCCATTTGTAGCGGATAGTTCCACGGAGCGATCGAACCAATCACGCCGACAGGCTCCCGCCGAATAGAAGAGTTCAGGTGGCTCACCCATTCGACAGAGGCTTTACCCTCTAATTGTCGGGCCAGCCCGGCAAAGAAATTGACGTTGTCAATAGTGCCTGGCACGTCGAATTCACGACACAGCCGGAACGGCTTTCCTGACTGGGCTGACTCCACGCGAATGTATTCCTGTTCGCGTTCCTGCAGCCGACGAGCCAAAGCCATGAGCAGCATGCTTCGTTCTACCGGCGTGGTTAATGACCATTGTGTCCATGCTTCTCGGGCGGAGGCCACCGCGAGATCAACATCCTCTGCCGTCGCAAGGCTCAGTGTGGCGACAACCTGTTGCTGCGCGGGGTCTATGACATCCCACGAGGCACCATGCCCATTAAATGCTGCACCGTTTATCCACGATCCGTGCGTAGTGTCCGCCATGCTGGCATCCTTTCAGATCATGTAGTTCCCCTCGACCCGATGGGGAACTATCTCAAACCACGAGCGGGTGTGGCAGTACCAATGGCTTGCACCAAAGTGTCGGCTAGTTCAGTAATGCGACGAGGGTCACTAGGCAAACCCGCAATGGTGACCCGAACTCCAGCAACGCTATCCCTCCCGGTGAAAAAAGGTTTGCCAGGTGCCACCCGGATACCCTGGGCTGCGAGGTTCACCAGCGTTGATTGTTCGTCGGTCACCGGTATAAATACGTTGATGCCGTCACCTGGGCTGCTCTCTATCCCTCGATCGGCGAGCGCTTCTCGGAGATGCGTGGACCGAAATGAGTACTCATCACGGGCACGCTCCACGGTGCTCATGGACTCTGGATCTGTGAGAAGTTCCACCAGGATGTGTTGCAGAAGTCTGCTACTCCAGCCTGGCCCAAGCATGCGTTGACGAATGAGTGGATCAATAACTTCGGCAGAGCCACCAACTGCCGCAAGCCGCAAATCTGGACCATGGGTCTTGGAATAGCTTCGAATATGAACGGTGCGATGCGGAAGATATTGCCCAATACTCACATCAGGGGCGCCAGAAATATCACCACTATGGTCATCTTCAATCACCCAGCAATCCGACACAGACAGGCACGCTGCAATCTCTGAGGCGCGCAATTGGGACATGCTTGTGCCCGTTGGATTGTGGGCCCGTGGTTGGACAAACAAGGCAACGGGTTCGCGATTCATGGAATTTTGGAGGTCGGGCATGGACAGGCCTTGTTCGTCCAGAGGAATGGAAATAATCTCGGCCCCGGCACGCTCCAAGATATCCAGCAATGGAGGGAATCCCGGGGATTCCACGACCACGCGGTCACCAAAAGTGATCAATTGATCCACGATGCGAGATAGCGCGTCCAAGGCGCCATCCACGACGGTCACCGACTCCGGCCGGAAAGGCCACGTATCGCGGAGCAATCCGTCTAATTCGGCAATGACAGGTTCGTCGAAATAGGAACTGGACCAGATATCGCCGTTGTTCGTGACTCGGGCAAGTGCTGACGCCAATGAAGGAAGTAAGAGTGGGTCGGGCGTGCCGCGGGAGAGGTCAACGGTCGAGGGAATAGATGGACCACCCAAACCTAAGAATCGTTGGGCAACCTCCTGCTCCCGTGCGGCGGTGACGAATGTTCCAGCCCGCCCTCGAGTGGTCAGAACTCCCGCCTGCACAAGGCCCTGCCACGCCTGATTGACGGTGGCCGGGCTCACGCCTAAGACAACACTCAGTTCGCGGACGGTTGGCAATTTAGCGCCTTGCTCAATGTCTCCAGCGGTGATTAAACGTCGCAGAGCAGCGGCTATCTGTCGAGCACTCTTGCCTTCGATGGCTTGAGCTATGCCCGTGGCGAGTGCCGACGCGTCCTGCTGATGAACGGCGGGCGCCGTCCCGGACCCACGAAACCCGTCTTTTCCAGCGGCCACCACCTCACCCCCACGTCACAATTCTCGTAACAAATTTGTTAAACGCCTGTCTAACACAAGTTTTTGTGTCTAGCCTAGGAAATAACACAAAATTCTGAGGAGGAACTCATGAGCATTGTTCGAGCAGCCCTTGTTCAAACGGATTGGACCGGGGACAAGGAGAGCATGATCCGCAAGCACGAGGATTATGCTCGAGCGGCGGCAGAACAAGGCGTCAAAGTCATTTGTTTCCAAGAGTTGTTCTACGGTCCGTATTTTTGCCAAGTTCAGGATGCAGCGTTCTACGAATACGCCGAAGCGATTCCAGGGCCTATCACTGAGCGCTTCCAAAAATTGGCGCGCGAACTGGAAATGGTCATGGTTCTCCCCATGTACGAAGATGCCGGACCAGGTTTTCTCTACAACACCGCCGCGGTGATCGACGCTGACGGGAGCTACCTGGGCAAGTATCGCAAGCAGCACATCCCCCACGTGAAGGGTTTCTGGGAGAAGTTTTACTTCCGTCCAGGGAATGGCGGATACCCCGTATTTGACACAGCCGTCGGAAAGATTGGTGTGTACATCTGTTATGACCGCCACTTCCCTGAAGGGTGGAGAGCATTGGGACTCAATGGCGCCCAAATTGTCTTCAACCCCTCGGCCACTTCCCGCGGTTTATCCCAGTATTTGTGGGGTATTGAGCAACCCGCCGCCGCCGTTGCCAATGAATACTTTGTCGGTGCCATTAACCGTGTAGGCATTGAAGACCTCGGCGACGACGATTTCTATGGTCAGTCATATTTTGTTGACCCCGAAGGAAGCTACGTCGGCGAAAAAGGCGACCCCTATAAGTCGGAATTAATTGTGCGTGATTTGGATCTAGACATGATCAACACGGTGCGTACCCGCTGGCAGTTCTACCGTGATCGTCGTCCTGATGCCTACGATGATTTAGTTCGCCCGTAATCGGGATCCTTGCCGCTTCACCAACCCACATGTCACGTCCTGCAGTAAAGGAGTCGTCGTGAAACTGTTAATAAAAAATGGTTCGGTCATTTCCCCATTGGGAACAGCACGAGCAGATGTACTGGTCGATGGCGAGACAATTGCTGCCGTTATCAACCCAGGCGATACTGCATTGGGCACTCAACTGGAAAATTCAGTGGACAAGGTCATCGACGCAACCGGTAAATACGTGATACCCGGGGGCATCGATTCCCATACCCACATGGAATTACCATTCGGTGGCACATTTGCATCGGACACATTTGACACGGGCACTCGTGCCGCCGCATGGGGCGGCACGACAACCATCATCGACTTTGCCGTGCAGAAATTTGGCGAACGCGTTCAAGATGGTCTTGCCGCATGGCACCTGAAGGCTGGTGGCAATTGCCACATTGACTATGCATTCCATCAAATAATTGGTGGTGTCGACGACGACTCACTCAAGGCCATGGACGAGCTCGTTGACGAAGGTGTGACGAGCTTCAAACTCTTTATGGCATATCCCGGCGTTTTCTATAGTGACGACGGGCAAATCCTTCGGGCCATGCAAACTGCAGCTAGCAACGGCTCCATGATCATGATGCATGCTGAGAACGGCATAGCGATTGATGTTCTTGTGGCACAGGCGTTGGCGGAAGGCAAAACAGACCCCAAGTATCACTCGCTCACACGCCCATGGGAAACCGAGGCAGAGGCCGTTAATCGAGCCATCATGTTGGCTCGCATGACAGGTGCACCCCTTTATGTTGTCCATATGTCTGCCAAGCAGGCTGTCAATGTCCTACAGGGAGCAAAGGACGAGGGATGGAATGTTTTTGGCGAAACATGTCCGCAATACCTTTATCTGTCGCTAGAAGAGCACCTCTCGCAACCAGGTTTTGAAGGTGCAAAGTGGGTGTGCTCCACGCCATTGCGATCCAAAGCTGAAGGTCACCACGAGGAATTGTGGCGTTATTTGCGAACTAATGATCTATCCATTGTGAGCACCGATCATTGTCCCTTCTGCTTTAAGGAGCAAAAGGAATTGGGGCTCGGCGACTTCTCCAAAATCCCTAATGGAATTGGTTCTGTGGAACACCGCATGGATTTGATTTACCAAGGTGTTGTCGACGGGAAGATTTCCAAGGAACGCTGGGTTGAATTATGTTCCACAACTCCCGCTCGAATGTTTGGACTGTATCCGCAAAAAGGTGCGATTGCTCCGGGTTCAGACGCCGATATTGTGATCTACGACCCTGCAGGTCGCACTGAAATTGGCTACGACAAAACACATCACATGAATATGGATCACTCCGCTTGGGAAGGAACCGTGATTGATGGGCACGTCGACACCGTGATCTCGCGCGGGAAAGTTGTTGTCGAGAATAATCAGTATCTCGGTTCCAAGGGTCACGGTAAGTATTTGAAGCGGGGTCTATCGCAATACCTCACCTAAGAACCGCCACATCACAACATTGTCACAACACATTTGGAGAGAGCATGCGCACAATAGATCACTGGATCAATGGAAAGCTTCAACCGTCAACGTCCGGAAATTACGCCCCCGTCTTCAACCCGGCAACTGGCATACAGGAGGCACAGGTGGGTCTCGCCAGTGCTGAGGAAGTTGAGTTAGCGATTGCTTCCGCTAAGGCTGCGGCTCCTGCGTGGAGAGCAACCTCTATTTCTAAGCGTGCTGACATCATGTTTCGTTTCCGCGAACTCGTGGTCCAGAACCGGGACCACATTGCGCAATTAGTTTCCTTGGAGCACGGCAAGGTACCCAGTGACGCAGCGGGTGAGCTTGCTCGAGGGATTGAAAATATTGAATTCGCGTGCAGCATTCCCGCGCTACTCAAAGGTGGCTATAGCGAACAGGTTTCGACCGGAATCGATGTCTACTCCATCCGGCAACCGCTGGGCGTAGTTGCGGGTATCACACCCTTCAACTTCCCCGCCATGGTTCCTATGTGGATGTTCGCAAACGCGATCGCCACCGGTAACGCGTTTATTCTTAAACCCAGCGAGAAGGATCCCTCCGTTGCACTCTTCATGGCGGAACTTCTCCAGAAGGCAGGACTCCCCGATGGCGTGTTCACGGTGCTCCAGGGCGACAAAATAGCCGTAGATGGAATCCTCACCAGCCCTGATATTGCGGCCGTGAGTTTTGTCGGCTCAACTCCGATCGCCAAGTACATCTATGCAACGGGTACCGCCCATGGAAAGCGTGTACAAGCACTCGGAGGGGCCAAAAATCATATGGTGGTTCTCCCAGACGCCGATATCAACATGGCTGCCGATGCCGCTGTCAGCGCAGGCTTCGGGTCCGCTGGTGAACGATGCATGGCTATCTCCGTCGTCGTAGCCGTAGGCGGAATTGGCGACAAACTCATTGAGGCCATCCAAGAACGACTCCCCCAACTGATTGTTGGTCCAGGGACCGATCCGACCGCGGAAATGGGGCCATTAATTACTCGGGAACACCGGGACAAAGTGGCGTCCTACATTGCCGGGGCTTCGGATGAAGGAGCAACGGTGGTTGTCGATGGCAGGGAGAACAGCCTGCCCGCTGAAGGCTTCTTCCTTGCGCCAACCTTGATCGATAATGTCGCACCGGGCATGAAGGTCTACGACGATGAAATTTTCGGCCCTGTGCTCAGTGTGATTCGCGTGGATACCTATGAGGATGCTGTTGATTTAATCAACAAGCATCAATATGGAAACGGAACGGCAATATTTACCCGCGATGGTGGTGCTGCCCGACAGTTCCAATTCGATATTCAGGTAGGCATGGTTGGCATCAACGTTCCCATCCCCGTTCCCGTGGGTTACTACAGCTTCGGTGGCTGGAAGGCGTCCCTGTTTGGCGATGTCGCCATGTACGGACCCGCAGGTATTGATTTCTACACGCACACCAAGACAATTACATCGCGCTGGCCAGACCCGTCAACATCATCTGTTGACCTGGGCTTCCCACAGACCCGATAACAAGCGGACCTAAGGAGATATTTACATGGATATTGGCGTTGTATTGCAATGCACTCCCCCTGCGTCGCGAGTTGTCGATCTCGCCCGACGCGCGGAAACCTATGGATTCACCTATGTGTGGACATTCGATTCCCACATCTTGTGGGAAGAGCCATATGTGATCTATAGCAAGATCCTTGATGAAACCCGCAAAATAAAAATTGGTCCCATGGTGACAAACCCCGCAACTCGGGATATCACCGTGACCGCTTCGGTCTTTGCCACGCTCAACGAAATGTATGGAAACCGAACAGTAATAGGTATTGGCCGAGGCGACTCTGCCGTCCGCGTCACGAACGGGAAGCCCGTATCTGTGGCGGAACTTCGCCAATCTGTTGTCGACCTCAAAGGCCTGGTCAACGGCGAAGCCATTGAATATAAGGGAAATAACATTCGGCTTCCTTGGGCACGCGAAAGTCGCACCGACGTGATGGTGGCGGCATACGGACCGAAGGTATTGGCCTTAACCGGCGAAGTCGGAGATGGCTTTATTCTGCAGTTGGCAGATCCATCTATTGCCGAATGGACAATCAAAGCGGTAAAAGATGCGGCAGCCGCTGCCGGTCGCGACCCTGAATCCATCTACATCTGTGTTGCAGCTCCCGCATACGTCACCGAAGACATTGACCACGCACGCGATCAGCTTCGCTGGTTTGGTGGCATGGTAGGGAACCATGTGGCCGACATTGTGGAGCGTTATGGCGAAAATGGCGGTGCAGTTCCCCAAGCGCTGACTGACTACATCAAGAATCGTCAAGGGTACGACTACAACCAACACGGTCAAGCGGGAAATACCCATGCAGACTTTGTCCCTGACGACATCGTGGATCGTTTCTGCATTATCGGTCCACCAGAGGAACATATTCGCCGTCTCGAGGAACTGAAAGCCCTGGGAGTGCATCAATTTGCGCTCTATCTTCAGCACGACGATAAGGATCACACCCTCAGTGAATATGGGGAGAAAATTATTCCTGGCATTTCCGACGTGGTTTTGGCCAAGGAATAACTCATCTATGAACGGTTCGCGCGTGCGGAAAATCACGGTTTCTGCTCTCTGGGCTCTGGCGGGTGTCGTGCTCGTTGTGCTCATGTGGGAACTAGTGAAGCTTCTTGGATCGGTCGTGGAGTTGCCACTGAAAACAGACGACACGTCCATGCCTCACGTGTGGACCATGGTGTCGGCATTCGGTGACCCTGAGGTTCGAGGATCCGATACCACCGTGTGGCAAGCCGTGCTGGGTGCGGCCGCTTATTCACTCCTGATCGCTCTTGGAGGTTTTGTCATTGGAGTCAGCGTTGGCTTGCTTCTCGCGATCACCATGCAACGCTTTTATTTCTTTGAGCGCGGTTTACTGCCCTTTGTCATTGCTTCACAAACGGTGCCGTTGATCGCCCTCGCGCCATTGATCGTCGGCTTAGGCAATCGTCTATCGTTCGGACCGGTTTCCTGGACCACTACCTATTCCGTGATGTTCATTGCGGCCTATCTCGCCTTTTTCCCGCTATCCGTTGGTGCGCTCCGAGGTTTGCAGGCGCCCAAAACCACGTCCCTAGAACTGATGCAAACCTATGCAGCGACACCGCGACAGGTGCTGTGGAAACTGCGCTTCCCCTCATCAATCCCCTATCTCGTACCAGCACTGAAGGTCTCCATTGCTGCCGCGGTTGTCGGAACGGTTGTGGCGGAAATCTCCACGGGCGTCAAAGGTGGAATTGGGCGGTTGATTATTGAATACGCCCGCGAAACCACCTCACAACCTGCCAAGGTGTATGTAGCGGTGTTTGGCGCCATTGTGTTAGGGCTCGTCGCAACAGCCCTGGTGACTGCCCTCGATCTCTATCTCACTCGCAATCTCCCTAAGGAAGGACGGGCATGAGCAACGTGCCAGCCGGCAGCGAAGCTGTCTCTGTTGAAGGCCTCTGGAAGATCTTTAATGAAGGCGCTTCCAATGAAGTTACGGCCCTGTCCGACGTCTCCTTGACTATCACCTCGGGGGAATTTATCTCCCTCATTGGCCCTTCCGGCTGCGGGAAAAGCACACTGCTCAGAGTGATCGCCGATCTAACCGACGCGACTCGCGGTACCGTCAAAGTGGCCGGTGTTACGCCCCATGAGGCTCGTGTCCGGCAGCTGTACGGCATTGCCTTCCAGCAAGCAGCTCTTTTTGACTGGCGCACTGTGCAAAAGAACGTCGAACTGCCGCTGGAGCTACTCGGTTGGGACAAAACTAAGCGTGCCCAACGCGCCATGGAGCTCTTGGACATGGTGCAGTTAGCGGACTTCGCTCAGCATCGACCGTGGGAACTCTCGGGTGGAATGCAGCAGCGCGTGGCCATTGCCCGTTCATTGGCCGTCGATCCTCCCCTTCTTCTCATGGACGAGCCATTTGGAGCGCTCGACGAGATGACCCGAGAGCGCATGCAGAATGAATTGCTGCGTATTCGCCTGGACACCGGGAAGACAATCGTTTTCGTTACACATTCCATCCCCGAAGCCGTGTATCTCTCTGATCGAGTTGTTGTGATGTCAGCTCGTCCTGGGAGAATTACGGGGATTGTCAATGTACATCTCGGCGCGCGTGACGAGGACACTCGAGAAACGGACAGCTTCTACGCAAGTGTGACCGAGGTCCGCGAAGCACTTCGCGGACGAAGCGTCGGCGAGAACCAAGCCAGGATCGGCGAGGTGTAATGCCTAAGAGGATCTCCTTTAGTCTGATGTGGCCGCCTATTCTGATTGCGGTCCTGTTCCTCGCTGCTTGGCAGGCAATCGTCGTTGTCAACGATGTTCAGCCGTACCTACTCCCGGCGCCATCGCTCATTGCTGAGAACTTCACCTCAGATCTTTCCCTCATGTGGGCGGCGGCCTTTTATACGGGCACGACCGCATTCTTAGGACTCGTCTTCGGCACGATCGCTGCGCTCATTATGGCGTTGCTAGCTCAGCGACTGATCGTTGTAAACCGGTTGATTACACCTCTCGCAGCGGGTTTAGCGACCGTCCCCATCATTGCGCTGACGCCTATTTTGAATAACATGTTCAACATCACCAGCCGCACACCGCGCGTCTTGGTGACCATGATTATTGTTCTATTCCCCATGTTTGTGAATGTCACTCGCGGCCTGCTCCAAGTGCAACCTGTGCAATTGGAGCTCATGCGGTCCATGAATGCCAAGCCACGCATGACCCTCCGTGTGCTTCGAATTCCTAATGCCATCCCATTTTTCTTTACCGGCCTAAAGATTGCAGCACCTTTAGCAGTCATTGCCGCCCTCGTCGCCGAATACTTCGGCGGCCCACAAGAAGGACTTGGCAGTCGCATCGCAGGTGCGGCAGCCAACACCGCATACGGCCGGGCATGGGCGTATGTGGTTGCATCCATCATCACCGGACTCCTCTTCTATCTCATAGTGGTGGCCGTGGAGAAATGGACAACACCCTGGACAGGTCGGTCTCGGTCGACCTGAATCACAACAAGGAGGAACAATGCGCGTAACAGCTCGCAGCCGCGTTACCCGATTAGTGGGCATCGCAGCAGTCGCGGCTCTCGCTTTATCGGCGTGCAGTAGTGATTCGGACAGCACCGATGCTGCAACCGACACCGCCGCCACCGAAGGGAGCACCACTGAAGAGACCGGCACAGAGGAATCTGCCGGTGAATGCACCGAACTAACACCTGTCAGCTTGCAGCTGCAGTGGTTTGTGCAAGCCCAATTTGGTGGCTACTACGCTGCCAAGGATCTCGGGTTCTACGAGGAACAATGCCTTGATGTCACGATTCTTGAAGGCGGCGTCGACATTGTTCCCCAGACTGTCCTAGCCCAAGGTGGCGCAGACTTCGCCATCTCGTGGGTTCCCAAGGCACTCTCCTCGCGCGAACAAGGTGCCATGATCACCAACGTCGCTCAGGTGTATCAGCGCTCCGGGACTCTGCAGGTTTCCTGGGCCGACTCAGGAATCACGACACCCGCAGATCTGGCCGGCAAGAAGGTCGGAAACTGGGGCTTTGGAAACGAATATGAACTATTCGCCGGCATTAGTGGCGCAGGACTTGACGCCGCCAACGACGTCGAACTAGTTCAGCAGCAATTCGATATGCAGGCACTGCTGAGCCGCGATATTGATGCAGCCCAAGCCATGACCTACAACGAGTACGCACAGGTTCTGGAAGCGGTAAACCCCGAGACAGGTGAGCTTTATCAGCCAGAAGATTTCAGTGTTATTGACTGGAATGATTTCGGAGTGGCCATGTATCAAGATGCTATTTGGGCCTCACAGGAGCGCTTGAGTGATCCTGCATACCAGGACACCACCCAGCGATTTGTCACCGCTTCGCTGAAGGGCTGGATCCACTGCCGCGACAACGCACAGGAGTGCGCTGACATCATTACGGCAAATGGCTCCAAGCTCGGTGCAAGCCACCAGCTCTGGATGATGAACGAGGTCAATAAGTTGATTTGGCCATCACCCGCTGGAGTCGGTGTGATTGATCCCGCCCTCTGGGATCAGACCGTGGCAGTTGCAACAGGCACCAAGAATCTTGATGGCGTTGCCATCATCTCTTCAGCACCTGATGCAGAGGCATACACCAATCAGTACGCGGAAGCTGCCGATGCAGCACTCGAGGCTGAGGGTCTGAACGTGACTGGCGACGGTTACGCTCCCATTGAAGTAACACTCAATGAGGGTGGAAACTAACGCTCTACAGCACCATAAAACTGTGGGCCTGGGTGGATATCCACCCAGGCCCACAGTTTTATCTGCCTACGTAGAATCTACGACTCAATATTGGCCATTACATGCTTGATGCGCGTGTAGTCCTCGAATCCATACATGGACAGATCCTTGCCATATCCCGAATGCTTGAAACCACCATGGGGCATTTCCGCCACCAGTGGAATGTGGGTGTTTATCCACACACACCCGAAATCAAGCCCTTTTGCCATCCGCATTGCTCGACCAAAGTCTTTTGTCCAGACTGACGATGCTAAGCCGTAATTCACGCCATTGGCATAAGACAAGGCCTGTGCTTCGTCGTCGAACTTTTGAATCGTGATCACTGGACCGAATATTTCGTTCTGAATCATTTCGTCTTCCTGGTGAAGCCCGGCGACGACGGTTGGAGAAATGAAGAAGCCTCGATCACCCTGGCGAGAACCGCCAGCAACCACCTGTGCATGCTTCGGTGCACGTTCCAAAAACCCTAAAACTCGGTCCATTTGATGCACGTTATTTACTGGAGGGACAAGACCCTCGCCACCTGGACCCTCCTCAAATGTCGTTGCTGTCCCAACGGCCTGCTCAGCCATGGCGGCAACAAAGTCATCGTAAATCCGAGGAGCTACCAGCATCCGAGTTGCCGCAGTACAGTCCTGGCCAGCGTTGAAGAAACCTGCAACCGCTAACCACTCTGCAGCTGCCTCGATGTCTGCATCGTCAAAAACAACAACCGGAGCCTTCCCACCAAGTTCCAAATGCACTCGTTTTACGTCCAGCGCCGCGGAAGTTGCCACCTGCATCCCCGCTCGAACCGAGCCTGTTATGGAAACCATCTGCGGGATCTTGTGCTCCACTAATTCTCGCCCTGTATCGCGGTCGCCACACACGACATTGAGCACACCATCAGGCAATGCACCCGATTGGGCAATCAATTCGGCCATTTTCAGAGTTGAAGCCGGTGTTGTGTCACTGGGCTTGAGGACAACTGTGTTCCCTGCAGCAATGGCAGGGATGTATTTCCAAACGGCCATCATCATGGGGTAATTCCATGGTGTGACTTGCCCAATGACACCTACCGGTTCACGTCGAATCATGGAGGTGAAACCTTGCATGTATTCACCTGCCGACTTGCCCTCGAGAATGCGGGCTGCGCCGGCAAAGAACCGGATTTGGTCCACCATCGGCGGGATTTCTTCCGCCATGGTCACAGCAATCGGCTTGCCGGTGTTTTCACTCTCGACTGCAACGAGTTCCTCAGCATGATCCTCAAAAACTTGCGCGATGGCGAGTAATGCTTGCTGCCGCTCCGAGGGAGTTGTATTTTTCCAGGACTGAAATGCCGTGGCTGCGCTCTGATAGGCGTGGTCAATATCGGCAGCACCCGAGCGCGGAGCGGTTGCGAAAACTTCTCCCGTGGTCGGGTTAACGAGTTCGGTCACCGCACCGTCACGGGGGGCGACAAACTCACCACCAATGAAATTGTGTAGTTCTGTTGCCATGGGGACACCTCCAAATAGCCTGATTGTTATGTTGAGCCTACTCGGGAAACCATGTATTCGGTAGTAATAATTCAATATAACTTCGATATTCGTAGATTTATCTCGTTATTTTTGCGGATTTACTTGCCAAGCGCGGTCTCATGCCACAGGATGGTGACATGGCCCGCCACCGAAAGTCCACCGCAGCACTTGACGATCCCTCGAGGGCGATTATCGAGCAACTGCAGCAGGATGGACGTCGACCGTATTCGACAATCGCTAAGGCTGTGGGCCTATCCGAGGCAGCTGTTCGTCAACGGGTGCAGAAGCTGCATGACACCGGCGTTATGCAGATTGTGGCGGTTACGGATCCAACCCAAGTTGGATTTACACGATCTGCCATGGTCGGAATTTCGATTACAGGAGATGTGGAGGCGGTAGCCGACAAATTAGAGAAACTTCCAGAGATCGCCTACATGGTCTTGGTCGCGGGAAAATACGACATTCTGGCTGAATGCGTCACCGAAGATGACGATCACCTGCTTGATGTGGTTAACCGCCAGATTCGCACCACTCCGGGAGTGCTTGACACCGAAACCTTTATGTATCTGAAATTACGCAAACAAACCTACACTTGGGGAACACGATGACAACAACACCGCAATACATCACTGAGCCAGGACATGACAACCTTGCTGACAAAGCGCGGGATCACCTGTGGATGCACTTCACGCGACACTCGACGTATTACGACGGTGGTCATGTCCCCATCATCACCGCTGGCAAAGGTGCATACATATGGGATGACCAAGGGAACAAGTATTTCGATGGTCTCTCAGGTCTCTTCGTGGTGCAGGCAGGCCACGGCCGACAGGAGCTCGCCGAAGCCGCCGCCAAGCAGGCTGAACAGCTAGCCTTTTTCCCCATCTGGTCCTACGCCCACCCCCAAGCAGTACTTCTTGCTGAACGTTTAGCCCATATGGCTCCCGGTGATCTCAACCGAGTCTTCTTCACATCCGGTGGTGGCGAAGCGGTCGAAACGGCATGGAAGTTGGCAAAGCAGTTTTTCAAATTAACCGGCAAACCCACCAAGCACAAGGTAATTAGCCGATCCATTGCCTATCACGGCACACCACATGGTGCGTTGAGTATTACGGGCATTCCCGTTGCCAAAATTCCTTTCGAACCACTGGTACCCGGTGGTGTCAAAGTGCCTAACACAAACTTCTACCGTGCCCCAGAGGAATTCCGAGGAGATGAAAAGGCATTTGGGCTCTGGGCGGCCAATCGAATCGCAGAAGCCATTGAGTTCGAGGGCCCAGATAGTGTCGCAGCTGTTTTCGTTGAACCGGTTCAGAACTCGGGCGGGTGTTTCCCCCCTCCCCCCGGATACCTGGAACGAGTGCGTGAAATCTGCGACGAATACGACGTACTTATGGTGGCAGATGAAACCATCACAGCTTTTGGTCGCATCGGAGACTATTTCGCCATCAATCGATTTGGAGTAACCCCCGACATCATCACGTGCGCTAAAGGCATGACCTCGGGCTACTCGCCACTCGGCGCCATGATCGCTAGTGATCGTCTTTTTGAACCCTTTAAGAAAGGTACGACCGCGTTTCTGCATGGTTACACCTGGGGAGGGCATCCGGTATCTGCCGCCGTGGCCATGGCTAACCTCGACATTTTCGAACGTGAGGGTTTGAATCAGAATGTGGTCGAGAATGAAGGAAATTTCCGTCGCACTCTGGAGAAGCTGTATGACCTGCCAATTGTCGGCGATGTCCGCGGTGCCGGCTATTTCTATGGAATTGAATTGGTGAAAGACAAGGCCACTCGAGAAACGTTCGACGAGGCGGAGAGTGAGAGGCTCCTTCGCGGTTACCTCTCCAAGGCGCTTTTTGACCATGGCCTCTACTGCCGGGCAGACGACCGAGGCGACCCGGTCATCCAACTTGCTCCCCCACTCATTATCGGTCAATCTGAGTTTGATGAGATTGAGCAGAAATTGCGTTCAGTGTTAACGGGAGCGCTCGAGATCCTGTGACGACGTCTGGAGCAAGGGAATCAGATCTCACCCGCGTCCGCCGACTCCCTGAGAAAGCGCTGACAGACCGGGAAAGTCTTGATGCAGTTCTTGACGCAGGGTTTGTTGCCCACATCGGAATCATGGATTCAGACATTCCCGTGGTAATTCCAGTGGGCTATGCGCGCAAGGGAAATGAACTCCTCATTCATGGCTCGAGTGCATCCAGGCTCTTCACTGTGTTAGCGGCAGGAAGTCAAGCCGCCGTTACAGTCACGTTGACTGATGGCATGGTGTTAGCCCGGAGCCTCTTTGAGTCAAGCATGAACTATCGATCTGCCATGTTGTTCGGAGTCTTTCGGGAAGTGACCGGCACCGAGGAAATCGAAGCGCTGAAAGCCATTACTGATCACCTTCTTCCCGGAAGATGGGACCACGCCCGGCAACCGACCTCGCAGGAATTAAAAGCAACCCGAACGTTGGCCATGGAAATAGACCGGTGGTCGGTGAAAGTGGGAGCGGGGGACCCTGATGACAATCCGGACGACCTCTCCACCGAGTCGGGGAGCACACTCTGGGCTGGGGTCGTTCCCTTGGTGAGCACATGGGGAACTCCCATCCCGGACCCCCGGGTACCCGCGGGAGCAGAAGTCCCCGAATACATCATGTCGTGGAAACCGCCTTACTCATGAACGCGTCCGTTTGGGTCGAACAACCCACACGCCTACGTCAGCCCCTCGGCGGTCCACTCCAGCAGGACGAGTCAGCTGATATCGCGATTGTCGGCGCTGGATTTACCGGTCTGTGGACGGCCTACTACCTCCTGGACCGCGACCCTTCACTGCGCATCACCATTCTTGATGCCCACTACCCGGGGTTCGGCGCAAGTGGTCGAAATGGTGGTTGGGTATCAGCCCTGTTCCCGGCGCAATTGGGCGCACTAGCACGCGCCAGTTCACGCGCTGACGCCATTCGGATGCACCGCACCATGGTGCATAACGTGACGGAGATCGGCCGTGTGATCGCTCACCACTCCTGGGATGTCGACTGGGCACACGGAGGAACGGTGGTCGCTGCTCGAACACCGGTGCAATGGGCACGTGCCCAAACAGAAGTGAAGGACATGGAGTCCTGGGGCCTCGGTGACGATCTGATGCTGCTCAATCGCGAGGAGACCAACCAACGCCTTCGAGCGACCGACATTCTTGGTGGAACATTTACTCCACACTGTGCCGCCATTAACCCCTATCGGCTTGTTACCCAGTTAGCGGCTTTCCTCGCAGAGCGCGGTGTTATTTTTCGGGAGGATTCACCGGTTACCCACATGTCACCCGGCATAGTTCGAAGCGCCCGCGGAGCCGTTCGTGCACCGGTCACCGTTCGCGCCACGGAGGGGTACACAGCCTCCCTGCGTGGTGACAAACGCCGAATAGCTCCGGTCTATTCGCTCATGCTGGCAACGGAACAGTTGCCCGTGGAAATCTTTGATGAGATCGGTTTAGCTGATCGGGAAACGTTCTCTGACTACCGAAATCTCATTATCTATGGCCAGCGGACCGCAGACAATCGCATTGCCTTTGGTGGTCGGGGCGCGCCGTACTACTACGGATCTCGCATATCACCGGCTCAGGATCAGAACCCCGCAGTGCATCGAGAACTGTGGCACGTTCTCACCGATATGTTTCCTGTGCTCCACGGTCATACCGTGACCCACACATGGGGTGGACCACTCGGAATCGCCCGAGACTGGTGGGCCTCCTGCGGTCTTAATCCGGTCACGGGGCAAGCGTGGTCCGGTGGCTACGTGGGCGACGGAGTTGGAACAAGCCATCTTGGTGGGCGGACACTGGCTGACCTGATCACGGGGAACCCATCGGACCTGACCACCCTCCCCTGGGTCAATCATCGTTCACCAGACTGGGAACCAGAGCCGCTGCGCTGGCTGGGAGCCAATGCCGGATTACAGGTAATGCAGCGGGCCGACTCCTCCGAGAACCGCACGGGGCGCCCTTCCCGTGGAGCCCAATGGATGGGCCGCTTCCTCGGGCACTGATACATATTGGATCCAATCACCAGAATTGGATCCAGGACTGCTAAGGTGGTGTGATGATTAGTCCCCTTGCTTTATTTGGCACGGAGCGCCTGATATCCGAAGAGGATCGTTCCATCGCCGGTGTGGTCCGTGACTTTGTTGATACGCGCATCAAGCCGGAGATCGCTGACTGGTTTGATCGCGGCGACATCCCGGCGAGGGAACTTGCCACCGAGTTTGGCACCCTCGGGCTGCTCGGTATGCACCTCGAAGGATACGGCTGTGCTGGGACGAGTGCATTGGCCTACGGCCTCGCCGCCATGGAGCTGGAGGCAGGTGACTCGGGCATCAGATCCTTGGTAAGCGTTCAAGGTTCCCTGGCCATGTTCGCCATTCATGAGTTTGGCTCGGAGGAACAGAAGAACACGTGGCTGCCAGGCATGGCTCGCGGTGAAATTATCGGGTGTTTCGGATTGACTGAAGCTGATTTTGGCTCCAACCCGAGTGGCATGCGAACCACCGCCCGCCGAGTGAGTGACTCCCCTACCGCCGACTGGGTCATCAATGGTTCAAAAATGTGGATTACCAACGGAAGTGTTGCGGACGTTGCGGTCGTTTGGGCACAAACAGATGAAGGAATTCGCGGATTCATTGTGCCTACATCTACCCCGGGGTTCACCGCCAATCTCATTCATAAAAAAATGTCGCTCCGGGCATCTGTCACCAGTGAACTCGTGTTCACCGACCTGCGCCTTCCCGCCGACTCCATGCTCCCTGGGGTCCGTGGACTTCGGGGTCCGCTCTCGTGCCTGAATGAAGCGAGATTCGGGATTGCATTTGGAACATTAGGTGCGGCGCGGGACTGCTTGGAAACCACTATCGCGTACGCGGTTGATCGAACACAATTTGACCGACAGATCGCCGGATACCAGTTAACTCAAAAGAAACTCACCGACATGACTTTGGAATTGGGCAAAGGCATGCTGCTGGCCATTCATTTGGCGAATCTCAAGGATTCGACCGGCGTCTCTGCCGGGCAAATTTCCCTCGGCAAGCTCAACAACGCACGCGAAGCCTTGAAGATTGCTCGTGAATGCCGCAGCATCTTAGGTGGCAACGGAATCACGTTGGAGTACCCCATTATTCGTCACATGAATAATTTGGAATCGGTGTTCACTTATGAAGGAACAAATGAAATGCACACCCTTGTTATTGGCCAAGCGCTGACCGATCTACCTGCCTTCCGTTAGCTCATGTCCGGTCCCCTTCACGGAATCCTGGTTGCGGACTTCTCCCGGGTTCTTGCTGGTCCTTATGCGACCATGCTGCTCGCTGATTTAGGTGCAACTGTCATTAAGGTGGAAAAACCTGGGTCGGGAGATGACACTCGTCGCTGGAGTCCTCCGGAGACAACCGAAGGCAGGGCCACCTATTTCGAGAGTGTAAATCGAAATAAACGCTCTATCACACTGGATCTCAACGACCACCAGGATCGTCGCAGAGCCCAGAACCTTGCGGCGAAGTCCGACATTTTTGTGGAGAACTATAAAGTTGGTGCACTCGCGAAATTCGGGTTGGACTACCCCGCGGTAACTACCCGTAACCCCGGAGTCATCTACTGCAGTATTAGTGGATTTGGTGACAAGGGCGGTCGCGATCTACCGGGATACGACCTCTTGGTTCAGGCAATGGGCGGCCTGATGAGTATTACTGGCGAGGATACACCGACCAAAGTGGGAGTAGCGCTCGTTGATGTACTCACTGGACTACATGCCAGTGTTGCCATGTTGGCGGCACTCCATGAGCGTGATGAATCTGGTCAAGGCCAACATGTCTCAACAAATCTACTCTCGGCACTGCTCTCCTCAATGGTCAATCAGAGCACAGGGTTCACCATGGGGGGTGTTGTCCCCACATTCCTAGGGAATGCTCACCCGAGCGTCTCCCCCTATGAAGTTTTCCGGTGCTCCGACCAAGACATTGTCATTGCTGTCGGCAATGACACGCAATTTCATGCCTTATGTCAGGCCTTGGACCTGGACTCCTGCATGGCTGATCCTCGGTTCACGTCGAACTCTGACAGGGTCCGGCATCGAGAGGAACTAGCTAGAGCAATCAACGGACAACTGGCCACCCACACCGCGCATTACTGGGCAGATCTGCTGACCGCGGCAGGTGTGCCCTGCGGACCCATTAACAACATGTCGCAGGCTTTTGCACTGGCGGAACGCCTCGGTCTGAACCCGGTAATTGATGGCCATGTGGCGCATCCGGTCACCTATTCACGCACACCAGCGGATGCGTACGTGCGGGCTCCGTTATTGGGCGATTCGACCGCCGCAATCATCGAGGAACTTTCCCTCGATGATCTGCCCTCTACGTAATTGAGTTACTCTGTCAATGCGGAGCTGGGTGCTCAACGATCCTCACCCCCGTGGATCAGAGTGCTCAGTTCCGCCCTCGTCGGAGGAACCAACCTTTCGTTGCTTCGCTGCACTCGCGAATACCCGAATAATGACACCGAGGTAAACCAAACCTAAAGCCATTTGCAACATGGTGACGGAGCGTGCAGGTATAGACACGGGAGTAATATCGCCGAATCCCACGGTGGAGAGCACGGTAATGGCGTAATACATGGATGAAAAGGGTGTCAATTCCTCAGTAAATGAGCCTGGGCTGTCAAGGCTAATAATCGTGTAAACGGTTGCGAAGATAGCGAGAAATAGAAACCCCGTTGCGATGATCGCTTGACTAGATTGAATTCCAGGAAATTTGGCGGTTCGAATGCGGCGTAGTTGATAACTGAAATAGACCGCATAAAGCAATGACAGCACAACGAGCGCGGCAACCACGCCGTATGAGCGAACATCAGTGTTATCTGGCAATCTGCTGAGGATAAAGGCGACCAGTGCAAATAACAAAGCTAATTGCACTACTGACAAAAGCATTGCCATGAACAAACTCTTCTTGTGTTTCTCCACCATGAATTCCGCCTTTGCCTGTTGAACTATTCGAGCGCTGCTAGCTGGCCACACGCCCCGTCTATTTCCCTGCCTCGAGTATCACGCACAGTTACAGGAACTCCATACGATTCTAAAATACGAACGAATGCTCGTTCGTCCTCAGGTCGAGAGGCAGTCCACTGGGAACCAGGGGTCGGATTGAGCGGAATCAAATTCACGTGCACTAGGTGACCCCGGAGGAGTTCACCTAACAGGTGCGCGCGACCAGCTTGATCATTAATGTCCTTGATCAGAGCATATTCAATACTGACACGTCGCTTTGTTGTCTCGGCGTACTCCCACGCCGCGTCAAGGACTTCCTCCACCGACCAGCGAGTGTTGATGGGCACTAACGTGTCCCGAAGTTCGTTATCTGGCGCGTGCAACGAAACGGCCAATGTGACAGGAATTCCTTCCGTGGCGAGTTGGCGAATTCGGGGCACCAAACCCACCGTCGACACCGTGACGCCACGTGCGGAGATACCCAAACCGGCCGGGGCTGGGTCAATAATCCGATGAATGGCACCCAATACGGCGTTGTAATTGGCCAAGGGTTCGCCCATGCCCATAAAGACGATATTTGAAACCCGGCCGGGGCCGCCGGTAACTTCGTTGCGAGCAAGCGCCTGCGCACCAGCAAGGACCTGACCAAAAATTTCAGCAGTAGATAAATTTCGCGTTAATCCCGCTTGCCCGGTGGCACAGAACGGGCAATTCATGCCACATCCCGCTTGGGAGGAGATGCACATGGTTACTCGCTGGGGGTACCTCATGAGAACACTTTCCACCAGTGATGAATCGTGCAGGCGCCATAGAGTTTTAATGGTCTCACCCGCGTCACACTCAATATTGCGTACAGGCGTGAGCAGAGGGGGCAGCAATTCCCGCTCCATTACCTCGAGATCGCCCTGCGGAATATCCGACCAGTTCGCTGGCTCCTTATCAAGATGCTCAAATAAATGGCGGGATAGCTGATCGGCGCGAAATCCAGGTAGGCCCAGGTCAGCCACTGCACCCTTACGTTCAGCCACCGTGAGATCCAGGAAGTGCCGTGGCGGCTTTCCCTTCTTTGGGGAGTCAAAAACTAGTTCGCCTGGTTGTGGCATTAGCCCAACACGCCTGACATTGCGCTCACAACACCTGACCCGAGAAAGAGCGTGAACACTGCCCATGATGCAAAGGCATTGGGGATTAATGAATCGAGTCGATCCATCATGCCACCGTGCCCTGGAACAATCGAGCCCATGTCCTTGACCCCCAGGTCTCGTTTAATGGCACTCTCAACAAAATCACCGCCGGTCGCTGTCACCGTCAACACCAATCCGGCAATGAGTCCCTGCCACCAGGGAGCGTCGAAAATGAGCATGAATGCGGCAATTCCCACGACGGACTGAAGAATGACCGAGCCGGCAAAGCCCTCCCACGACTTTTTAGGACTGAGATGGGCCGCCATGGGATGTTTACCGAACAGCACACCGAATGCGTACCCACCAATGTCATTAGCAACGGTGAGCAGGATAAAAACAATCACGCGCCACGGACCATTGTCTGCAGCAAGGGACAGCATTAGAAAGGCCGCCATAAAGGGAAGATAGGCAATGAGCAGTACCGAGGCGGCTACGTCGGCCAGAAATCCGACAGCACCTTTGCGGATCCTCCAGAACATGACTAGCAGTACGGAAATACCTGTTGCAACCAGTTGAGCTTCAAAGCCCCACACATAAGCCACACTCGGTATGGCAATCGTTGCGAGATACACCGGAGTCCGCGAGACGGAGATATTGCGCCGGTGCAGCACCGACACGAACTCGTGTACCGCGATGAGAAGCGCAATGATCGCCACAACACCGAATAACCATTTGACCGTGGTCAACGAAATAATGACGATCGCAGCCAAAGCAACGCCGGATGCAACAGCAGCGGGCAGATTTCTCCCCGCTTTCGGCGGAGTCTTCTCTGCAGTCACCGACTACACCTCGAGGAGTTCGGCTTCTTTGTGCTTGAGAATTTCGTCAATATGCTCAGTGTTTTTGTGCGTGATGTCGTCAAGGGTCTTCTCTGCGCGACGCACATCATCTTCGCCAGCATCCCCGGTCTTCTGCATACTTTCCAGCGTCTCTTTTGCGTGCCGCCTAATATTTCGAACGGAGATTTTGGCATCTTCCCCTTTTGTGCGCGCCAACTTGATGTATTCCTTGCGCCGTTCCTCAGTCAACTGGGGCAGAACAACGCGTATGACATTTCCGTCAGTGGTGGGATTGATTCCCAAATCACTTTCACGTAGGGCTTTTTCGATGCCTGCTGCAGCTCCCTTGTCATAAGGAGTTATTAGGATCATGCGGGCTTCGGGGGTTTGGAAGGACGCCAATTGATTGACGGGGGTCATGGTTCCGTAGTAGTCCACCGAAATTTTATTGAACATAGCAGGGGTTGCCCGTCCTGTCCGAATAGTCGAAAAGTCTTCGCGGGCTACCGCAATGGCCTTGTCCATTTTCTCCCCGGCTTCAGCCAGCACCAGATCGATTTCCTCTGACATGTCCTATTCCTATCTATGCGTCTTGATCATTTGTTCACGATGCGGAACGAATAAGTGTTCCAATGCTTTCACCACGCACCGCGCGAGCAATATTGCCCTTAACTAGCAAGTTGAACACAACAATGGGTAGCTGATTGTCCTGGCACAGACTGATCGCTGTTGCATCAGCCACTTTCAGCCCTTGGGCCAGAACTTGGGCTGGAGTTAATTGATCGTATTTCACGGCGTCAGGGTTTGTTCGTGGATCGTCGTCATATACGCCATCGACACCCTTAGCCATAAGGACGACCTCTGCGCCGATTTCCAAAGCACGCTGAGCCGCTGTTGTGTCCGTCGAAAAATAGGGTTGACCAAGACCTGCACCGAAAATGACCACCCGACCCTTGGCAAGGTGACGCATGGCTCGACGCGGTACATAGGGTTCGGCTACCTGACCCATGGTGATGGCGGTTTGAACACGCGTATCGATCCCTGCCTTTTCACAAAAATCCTGCAACGCGAGGCAGTTCATGACAGTACCCAACATGCCCATGTAATCAGCGCGAGCCCGCTCCATACCTCGATCAGACAACTGGGCGCCGCGGAAGTAATTTCCTCCGCCAATGACAACGGCGACTTCCGTCCCCGTGTCCACTACAGCCTTTATCTGCTGTGCGATGGAACTGACGACATCTGGGTCAACCCCCAATGCGCCTTCACCCGCAAAGGCCTCCCCACTTAACTTAAGGAGGACACGCTTCCAACCGCCTTCAGGCACGCCAGGCCACATATCTATGGTCCCTTCAAGGGTCGATTGCACGGGTGCTTCGTTCATGACCGCCACCTCTCCTTGAGCGTTGATTGGACTGTAGTCGAAATTACTGCCCTGGCTCGAATCGAGCGAATGCCTGAACTGTGGTGTCCGCGTCTGCCAGAACCTGGGCAACGGTCTTTTTGTTATCCGTCACGCTCGGCTGCTCGAGTAGCACAACATCCTTGTAAAACGAATTGACTCGCCCCTCAATGATCTTCGGCATGGCGGCTTCGGGCTTGCCTTCTTCCTTGGCCGTCTCCTCAGCGATACGTTTTTCACTCTCGACGGTCTCCGCAGGCACTTCCTCGCGGGTCAAGAACTGCGGGCGCATAGCCGCAATTTGCATGGCCACACCACGGGCGGCATCTTCGTTGCCCGTGTAAGCGACAAGAACGCCTACCTGTGGAGGTAGGTCAGATGCGCGCTTATGCAGGTAGAGAGCGACTGGTGTTTCGAGCACTGCCACCCGGCCGAGTTCGATCTTTTCTCCGATCACGCCGGCTAATTCCGCAATTGCTGACTCCACGGTTGAACCGGTAGGTAAATCCAGCGCGAGAACAGACTCAACGGTTACCGCTTGGGCTGAGTTGGCAACGTGCGCAATAGCGTTACCGAGCGACAGGAAGTCCTCGCTTTTCGCCACAAAGTCGGTTTCACACAGCAACTCAACGAGCGCATTACCATCTGATGCCACGATGCCATTTGATGTTGTGCGCTCAGCTCCGCGCTTAGCGGCCTTAGCAGCGCCGGAAATACGGAGTGCTTCTACCGCTTTGTCAAAGTCGCCGTCGGCCTCTTCTAACGCCTTCTTACATTCCATCATTCCAGCTGACGTTGCCTCGCGAAGCCGCTTGACATCGGATGCACTGATTGTTGCCATTTTTCTCAAGTTTCCTATTCTGTGTGATGTCGAGACGTGGTGCGTTGAGTAAACCTGACCGGTGTGGCGCTGCGGGCAGCGCCACACGATCGGCTAATTCTCAGGTGTAGGTGCTGCGTCGGATCCGGCAAGGAGCTCACGTTCCCACTCAGCCAACGGCTCAGCTTCAACTGCGGCAGCCCCGCCCGAACGAGCAATGAGTCCCTCAGCGGCGGCGTCGGCAATGACCCGGGTCAGCAAAGCAACGGCGCGTATGGCGTCGTCATTGCCCGGAATCGGATAGTCCACGACATCTGGATCACAGTTGGTATCGAGCATCGCAATAACGGGGATGTTCAGCTTGTGTGCTTCCTGAACGGCAATGTGCTCCTTATTTGTGTCAACCACCCACACAATGCTGGGGGTCTTTGCCATGTCACGAATACCACCCAAGGTGCGTTCCAGCTTCTCTTTCTCACGACGGAGAACCAAGAGTTCCTTCTTGGTGAGATTTGAACCGGCAACGTCGTCAAAGTCAATGACTTCGAGTTCCTTCAACCGTTGTAGGCGCTTGTGCACAGTATTAAAGTTGGTGAGCATGCCACCGAGCCAGCGGTGATTGACATACGGCATGCCAACCCGCGTTGCTTGTTCAGCAATTGCTTCTTGGGCTTGCTTCTTGGTGCCAACGAACATAATGGTGCCACCGCGTGCCACCGTTTCTTTGACGAATTCGTAAGCGCGATCGATATACCCCAGCGACTGCTGGAGGTCGATGATGTAGATGCCGTTGCGCTCAGTAAAAATAAAGCGCTTCATTTTAGGGTTCCAGCGCCGAGTCTGGTGTCCAAAGTGAACACCACTATCCAGCAGCTGTCGCATGGTGACGACGGACATGTTTCTTACTCCTTGTGGGCGCAAAGCCCTCTTGTGCGACCGAAATCGCTCACGGTTTGTCGAGTATCACCGTTGTGGCGACACTCCCTGGTGGCTTCACCCCTGAACCTGTGCACGCACAGACCGTGCAGGGGCGGCCGGACTACCGGATTAAGCCACGCGAATTTTTTGGTGCACCCAGGATGTCCTGAGCCCCCAAAGTCTAGAGGTATCCACAGAATCGTCCCCGACCCCCCTCGGGCAAGGAAAACCTGTGGACAGAAGTTCCCACCTGGCCCTGTGCCGCCATCATGAACCATGCGCACCCCCCGAATCCGGCTCCTCAGCCTTCTTGTGGGGGTAATCCTGGCGCTCGGAACCGCGGGAGCCTCCCCCGCAACCGACCAAAAGTGGCGATATCCGGTGGCGGGCGCCAGTTGGCGGGACGTGGTTCGCGCTTTCAGCGCTCCGGATCCGGTCAGCCACCGGGGGCATCGAGGAGTTGATTTTCCCGCTGAGCCTGGCACACCGGTCTTCGCCGTGGGATCAGGAACCGTGCGCTTTGCGGGCACCTTGGCGGGCAAAGGTGCGGTGTCAATCGACCATGGAATACACCCCGCACTGTCTCCCTTGGCGGTCCGCACCACCTATGAACCTGTCCATGCCGTTGTCACCACCGGTGATCACATCACCGCTGGTCAACTGATCGGGTACACCATTCGCGGAAATAGTCACTGCAGCGATTCGTGCTTGCATCTCGGCCTGAAACTAGGCCCTGACTCTTATCTGGATCCGCTAGTTTTGTGGCGACGAGTTTCCTCGTTGGTTCCCTCTGCCCGGGGGTGAGCTAGTTCAAACGTCTTACGCAGACGATCCACGCTGACGTGGGTGTAACGCTGCGTTGTTGACATGGATGAATGCCCTAGGAGTTCCTGAACCACGCGCATATCGGCTCCACCCTCCAGAACATGTGTGGCGGTGGAATGACGTAGGGCATGGGGTGAGAGCCGAGTTCCGATCGCCTGCAGGGAAACCCTGTTCACAAGAGTGCGTACGGTCCGGGGATCTATGCGACGACCTTGAACTCCAACGAATAAAGCAGTTGGATCCTGGGCTAGGTCGGAACGAACTTCGAGCCACGCATCCAGCGCTCGCATGGCAGGTATGCCGCACGGCACAACTCGTTCCTTGTTTCCTTTTCCAAGGACCCGTGCCACCGATCGCGATGTGTCGAGATCCGCCATGTTCATTCCGCAGAGCTCTGACACTCGTATTCCCGTGGCATACAGCATCTCGAGGATTGCGGTATCGCGAATGTGAACAACGGAACTTTCTGCGGATGTGCCAGAAACAACCTGGCTTGCCTGCTCAATACTCAAGACTGTGGGCAGGGTCGCGGGTACCGATGGGCTTAACAGCCGTAGAGCGGGATCAATCTCAATGAGTCCACGGCGCCGAGCCCAGGCGGTAAAGGCTCGGACCGACGCGGCCTTGCGAGCAATGGTTGACCTAGCTTGACCTTGAATGTGCAATTGAGCTAACCAAGCCCGGAGATCCATCAAGGTGAGATCCGTGACCGATTCGGCTGAGGTCACAAAGGAAAAGAGCCCGCGAATATCAGATGTATAGGCAGCAACAGTATGGGCGCTTCGCTGACGTTCATCGCGAATATGAACGACAAAGCCACCTATCTGTTCCTCAACCACTGCCGGTAGTCCAGCCATTCCTTTAGTCTGCCGGTAATTTCTCAAATATGGAGCAGACACGCGCCCTCAGCAGCGTTGCCACCCATTGTCCCGGGGTTTGGCCATTCCGCGTATTTCTAACTCGGTGAGGCTTGCAATAACTTCACTCAGTGTTCGATGCGCAACGGACGGCAACGAATCGACGGTGCACACCCCCCGACGGGGTAGCGCCTCCCAGACATCCAGGTCTCGTTGCGAGAGCGATCGCCAATCGGGCACCGTGGCCTCCGGCGTAGCGCGGGCCACTTCACAGTGAATTTCCCGAAGCACGCTGCCGATCGATGGTGTTAGCACCGCACTCCCCTCAACAATCATGGAATGAATTCCTTCCGATTGCGGGGAATAAATGGACCCCGGGACACCCATGACCGGTCGCCCGAGAGCTTGAGCACGAGTAGCAGTTGATGCAGTTCCACTCCGAGTGGATGCCTCAATAACAAGAGTACCGAGAGTTAATGCGGCGATTATTCTGTTCCGAGTCAGGAACCGCTGCCGACGAGGGGCCTCCCGCGGTGGTGATTCACTCACGATCACGCCGTTATCAATGATGCGCGCGAATACTCGCTCATTGGAGATCGGGTAGCGAGCCTGGACGCCACTAGCGACAACACATACGGTCGGTTGATCCGCATCTAATGCACCCTGGTGCGCAGCAATATCGATGCCGAGTGCACCGCCAGACACAACAGTGACGCCCATAGTGGCAACTTCGGCTGCCCAGTGTCGGGCCACAGACTGACCGTATGGGGTGCAGTTCCGCGTCCCAACAATGGCGAGTGACTTCACAGCCAGTACGCGACTGTCTGCGGACCCCAGGGACCACAAAACCCACGGCGACTCCTCCTCCAAGGAATCAAGCTGTCGAGGCCAGCCCACGGAACCACGAGTAACAAATGTGGCACCAATGTGTTCGGTGTATTCCAGTTCGCGTTCTAGGTTGAATTGTGAGAGTCGGTCCGTGAACGCATTTTTCCGCTGGCGTCTGAGCCCACCGTGCGCCAGCGCCGCCAAAACTTCCCCGGGACGCATTGTCCTGAGTGCGTTGTTGACGAGCGGATCATTAGGCTCACAAACGTGCGCAAGGGTAAAGAATGCAGCGCTGTCATGCGAGGGGATATCACTTATTTTCATGCTGCCTGGCCCAGTGGCCTCTCGCGCAGATGTATGGCCATGGCGAGGTCCTCACGTGACGGACGGTCGCGCCCATTGAGGTCGGCAATTGTCCACGACACACGAAGAATCCGATGCGCTCCCCGCAAGCCCCCCTCTCGCTGATGAAGCTCCTCCAGCAGTGAGAGCGCATTGGGATTCACTGAATACTCCCCTCGGAGGAAATCCGGGGGAATATCCGCGTTCATGGACCACGCTTGATGACGGAATCGACTATTAGCCCGTTCGCGTGCCTCCCCAACGCGTTGGGCAACGATTGCGCTGCGCTCTCCCGGCTTTACGGCATTGACTGAGGGGATGAGCATGTTGATATCAATGCGGTCCATAAGCGGTCCAGAAAGTTTGTGAAAATAGTGCTGCTTAACAATGGACCTGCACACACACTTCGCGGGCGTGTCCGGAAGCGCATTGCCACAGGGACATGGATTCGCCGCCATGATTAACTGAAATTGAGCAGGGACTATTCCGCTCCAATGTGACCTATTCAAGACAATGCGTCCTGATTCCAGTGGCTGTCGTAATACCTCCAACGCGTTGCGGGAGAACTCAGGAGCTTCATCGAGAAAGAGCACCCCTCGATGGGCCTTGGTTACGGCGCCCGGACGCACACTATGTCCGTGCACGCTTCCGATAATTGCTGACATGCTGGATGAGTGATGTGGCGCCTCAAATGGTGGGCGGTTTATGTCAATACCTTGATCAAGTGTGCCGGCAATCGAGTGGATGGAAGCTACCTCTAACGCATGTTCAGAAGTGAGCGCGGGCAGGATCCCCGGGAGACGTTCGGCCAGCATGGTTTTGCCCACACCAGGCGCACCCAGCATAAATAAATGGTGTCCGCCCGCTGCCGCGACTTCCAAAGCCCACCGTGCATGGTGTTGGCCGAGGACGTCGGCAAGGTCCGGTTGAACTGGAGTATCCATTGGTTCCAATTCAGCAATATTGAGCGGTTCTGCTTTGTGAGCCAACCCTCGTAACAGATGCTGAAGGTCCGAGTAGGAGACAACGTTGATGCCCGAAACCATCTGGCATTGACGGGCATTTGTCAGCGAAAGCACCACCGTGGTAAATCCAGCCTGCGCAGCCGCAATAGCCGCAGGAACTGCGCCTGCCACCGAACGAATGCCCCCATCTAAACCAAGTTCGCCAATGAAGACGGTCGATTCGAGAACAGACTGGCTGACCTGTCCGGTTGCGCCGATGATCCCGATCGCTATGGCTAGATCTAACCCCGCACCCTGTTTACGGAGTTCCGCGGGCGACAAACTAACGGTAACTTTTCCAGACGGCCACGTTAGTTTCTGATTGCGAAATGCTGTTCGTACCCTGTGTCTCGCCTCGCTCACGGTGGCATCGGGCAGCCCAACTATCCCTACACCGGGAAGGCCTTGTGAATGATCAACTTCCACCGTGACCAGGTGACCGGCAACACCGCTGACGATTGCTCCGTAGGCTCGCGCCAACGCCATGTCACACTCCTCGAATGTGGGTAATGACGGGTGGCCCCACCATGGGTTGAATGACGCCGATCACGTCGAATCGAATGGCTCGCGGATTGACGCTGCGCTTGTCCATCCATGCGAGGGCCAGACTTCGCATCCGTCGGATTTTTCGAGCGCTTATCGCTTCTAACGGCGTGCCATGTGAGACCGAACGCCGTGTCTTGACTTCACAAATGACCAGGTCCGGTCCGTCACGCGCAATGAGATCGATTTCGCCTTGCGAACAACGCCAATTTCTTTCCAGCACAACAATTCCGTTGACTCGGAGATGCTGAGCCGCGACTTCTTCACCGTATATTCCGAGCGCATCCTTGGGTTTCATGCGCCAACTCTGAACTACATTGAGAGCGGTGAACAGGCTCAATTATTAGGCTGTGGAAATCTCTCGGATTAACCCCCGTGAATATTCCACGACCGTCGATGCAGATGTGTCAGGCCTAGAGCCTGAATTGCTTCACGATGCGCGGGCGCTGAATAACCCTTGTTAAGTGCCAACGAGTAACCGGGCACCGCAATATCGAGTTCACACATGAGGTGATCCCGGTACACCTTGGCAATGATGCTTGCCGCCGCTACTCCGGAACAGTGAACATC
>JAIOWY010000003.1:0-35490 GCA_021741845.1 Candidatus Nanopelagicales bacterium | reverse complement strand
TCAGATGCCTGATCCGCCATGGTGTAGAGCAATTGTGCCTGTGCAAGGTTCTTTTCCAATGCGCCACGAATGGCAGCGGCTCCGTGCACCTTGAATGCGAGCCAGAGCTTGAGGGCGCGGAGTGGACGCGAGTACTCGATGGTGGTGTCCACGGCATTCACATCCCCGTCGTCGTGGGGTATGTACGCCTCATTGTGGGAAAAGGCTGCGGCCAGTGTGGCTGGATCGCGAACCAGAATCGCACTGCACGCCTTAGGGACAAACATCCACTTGTGCGCATCAATGCTCAGCGAATCGGCGTGCTCCAAACCGGCAAACAGGGGAGCGGACGTAGGTGCGCCAGCAGCGGGCAGACCATAGGCACCATCGACGTGCAGCCACACGCCGGGAGCGGCTCGGGCAATCTCACCAACGGGGTCAACAGCACCGGTGAGTGTTGTGCCCGCTGTTGCGACCACGGCCATGGGGATAACACCGTCCGCGCGATCCTGCGCAATAGTGCGAGCAAGTTCTGCTGGGATCATGCGGCGGTGTTGATCAATGGGAATAGCGCGAACAAAATCTGCACCTAATCCCAGTACCTCGGCTGCACGCTTGACCGAATAGTGGGCCTCCGCGGAGCAGTACAGCGCAAGCCGATTGTCGGCAAGGCCCGTCTTTCGGCTACCAGGTAAAGCTCGTTCACGTGCAGCCGCGAGCGCGGTCAAATTACTAATTGTTCCACCGCTGGTGAAGAACCCGTAGTTAAACGGATACCCAAGAAACTGTGCCAACCAGGCAATTGTTTGGGTTTCAATGTCGGATGCGGCACCTGCATAGAGCGCCAGATTCGGATCATGGGAATGTGCTAACAGATCTCCCAATGCGCCAATCTCCAGGCCACTTGAGCCGATATAGGCCAGATAACGAGGCCTGGCCTGCGTCAGTGAGGAATCGAGCGCCTCCGCCGCCAGGTCTAATGCGGTGACCGCATCGCTGGGTTGCTCCGGCATGGGTGCGGCAAGTTCAGCCACGAGAGCAGCAGAGGGTTCGGGCTGGTGATCTCGGGCCGCATCAAATTCCGCCCAGGTTCGGCTCACAATCTCCGCCGCGTGCTGCAAAATGGCGTCGCGGTCAGCACCCAAGGACAACGTGGTGTCAAGGAATGGTGCGTCATTTGGTGTCATGTGGTCGGCGCCAACCTCTCCATAAACTGTTTGCGATACGGCATGAGTTCCTTCACCGTATCGATGCCGATCACGCCGACAAGTTCACCACCGTCGTTGTAGTACTCAACAATGCACGCAGCATCAAGGTCACCAAAGGTCACAGAGGAACTGGCTGCGCCCCCGGGAAGACCATAAGACTGAAGCTGATACTCAAACTGATCCGACCAGAACGCCGGCAGCGCGGCAAACGTGTCGGTTGATGCCTGGTCCCCGGCGAGGAGTGCTGCGAGGGTGGCCCCGGCTCGTTTACCTGTTTCCGTTGGCATGTTCCAGTGTTCAATGCGTCGGGGTTCCGGATACAGAACTCCGGGGTGTCGGGCAATGTCACCAACGGCGACCACGGGAACGTCTGTACCGAGTACCCGCATGGAGTGGTCCACCAGGACTCCGTTGGTCAGATCAAGCCCATTCCCTTCAAGCCACTCCGTATTGGGTACTGATCCAATGGCCTCGACAACCACCTCCGTTGGAATCACTTCACCGTTATCCAATGTCACAGCGGTGATGTGGTCCGTGCCATCGAATGAAGTGACCGTGCGCCCTAAGTGAAATGTAATGCCGTGTTGCTCGTGCCGCCGGCGCATGGCCGCGCCTAGGTCCGCACCCATAGGCATGATCATGGGTTCAGCGTCGAGGGACACAACATGAACGCGTGCACCAAGTTGCGTCGCCGTTGCCGCTAACTCACACCCAATAAAGCCACTCCCCAGAATCACGAGATTGTGATCAGGCGTGATCGCTTCGCGCAAGGCGTGCGCATCGTTGAGCGTGCGCAGGGTGAAAAGGCCGGCGGTTGGTCCAGGAATAGGCAACAGACGCGGGCGAATGCCGGTGGCGATCACCAGTCCGTCGAAATCCACGGTGGTGCCATCTGCCAGGAATACCTTCTTATCGCGGAGGTTCAGTGACGTGGCTGGTTCCCCCAGCAGCCACTCAACGTCTGCAATGGAATCCCGCTGACGGAATTTCAGCTCCGCGTGGTCGCGTCCGGATTTGAGCGCATCCTTAGACAAGGGCGGTCGGTTATATGGCTGGTGCGGCTCGTCTCCCACAATTGTGATGCGTCCGGTAAACCCGTTGCTGCGGAGCGACTCAGCTGCGCGCAGACCACCGAGACCCGCACCAACAATGACCACACGTTGTTCTGACATGTCCTGATTATGTCAAGGTGCAGCGGTTGACGGCGCTACCAGTAACAGCGCGAAGTCTCACACAAGAGTGGGACCTATGCCCTCGCGGGTTTTCGCGAGCGTTCGGCGAGGAATACGCCGAGCAGAATCAAGACGCCGCCCGTCATTTGAATAACGGTCAGAGCCTCACCGAGCACGATCCACGCAATGATCGTGGCAAAGAGCGGCTCTGTCAGTCCCATGGTGGAGGCCTGCGATGCCCGCAGGTGGTGCAGCGACTCAACAACAAGCCAGAAGGGCAGGACCGTACCCAGAATGACCATGGACACGGTCATGATCCAGAGCGGGATCTGTACGCCCACACTGCCGAGCGGCTCCGTGACCCCCGTTAGTCGATCCCACGGGAATGACCACCAGGGTTGGGCAATTGCCCAAAAGAGCGCCGCTGCACCAAAGCCCCACATGGTTAAAGACACGGGATCGCGGGCGTTCTCCGATCGCACCTGTTTGTCACCCAAGAGATAAAACGTGGACAGTGCGAGTGCGGCACCCACGGCAGCCAGCACACCCAGTGAGTTGAGGGCAAATCCCAGCCACACTTGCGCAACCAATGCCAAACCGATCAAGGCCATGCCGAGGGCGACCCACACCGTTCTCTTTGTGGGTTCCTTCCACACAAATCGCATCCACAGCGCAACGAGAATGGGTGCGGTGAATTCAATGAGTAGTGCCACGCCCACGGGCAGGTAAACCAGGGAAACAAAGTAGAGATACTGCGTCATGGCGACACCCAAGATGCCGTAGGCGAGCAGGAGTGGAATCTCCCTCCACTTCAGTTTCAAGCGAGCGGGCCTGGTCACTGCCACGAAAATCACCAAAATAACAAAGGCGCCGGTCACTCGAATTTGGGAAAGTCGTTCCGGGTCAATCCCCGTGAGCAGAATGGATTTGGAGACTGTGCCATTAATGGCAAACAGAATGGACGCCGTGAGATAAAGAATGTAACCGGTGAATGGGTGCGGCTGCTTGGCTAGTTTGATTCCCGGTATTGGTTCAGCCAGATCACTCACTTGTCACCGACTGATAGACGGCAATTGTTTGTTGGGCAATGGCATTCCACGCGAATGCGGTGACAGCACGTGCTCGACCATGCGCACCGAGTGCCTGAGCAGCGAGGGGATCAGCAACCACTCGATTGACTGCGTCAGCAAATGCGTGTTCGAATGCGCGTGGTTCCGCGGGGTCGTAGGGAACGAGGACACCTGTCTCACCGTCAACCACGACCTCGGGAATGCCTCCAACATTGCTGGCAACGACCGCCGTCTCACACGCCATTGCTTCCAGGTTCACAATTCCCTGGGGTTCGTAGATGGACGGACAGGCAAAGACTGTGGCGTGGGTAAAAAGTTGCAGGAGCTCACTGCGCGGAACCTGCTCCTGTATCCAGGTCACTGACTGCTCGCCGCGTTCCGCACGCAACTGAGCAACGAGGTCTGCTACTTCCGCGGCAATCTCTGGAGTGTCAGGCGAACTTGCGCACAACACGAGGTTCACCGAACTGTCGAATTGTCGAGCGGCCGCAAGGAGGTGGGGGAGTCCTTTTTGACGAGTGATTCGGCCGACAAAAAGTACGTAGGGCGTTGCCGGATCAATGGCGTATTTGTCCAGAGCATCGAAACTGGGATCGGGTCGGTACAGGTCCGTGTCGATCCCGTTGTGAATGACGTGCACTCGTGACGGGTCAATGTGGGGATAGCAATCGAGAATATCTTTTCTCATGCCTGCAGAAACGGCAATGACTCCGGCGGCAGATGCATACGCGGACTGCTCCACCCAAGACGACAGCCGGTACCCCCCGCCCAATTGTTCCGCTTTCCATGGACGCAACGGTTCCAATGAGTGTGCGGTCACAATATGCGGGATATCCAGCATGCGGGCCGTGGTCTCCCCGGCGAAATTGGTGTACCACGTGTGCGAATGAACAACGTCGGGACTCAGGGTTGCCAGCTCCTGCGCCATGGCGAGATTTGTCCCCATGGTCGCGAGGGCCGGGTTGGCACCCTGCAGAAAGCTCGGAGTTCCAAACGCGGTCGCGTCCGGATAGGACTCACCAAAAGCCAATACGTCGACAGAAATGTGGCGGCGCAACGCCGGGACCAGGAATTGCACATGCACTCCAGCACCACCGTAGATTTCCGGTGGCCATTCACGCGTCAGGATGGCGGCTCGCACAGGAGCAGCCTAGGGGTTTCTGTTCCGCCGAAGGGGTGTGTCCCCGGTCGAACACGGCTAGGCTGCTGCCATGTCCGGGGATCCGAGTGTGCTGGCCATGGTGCTCGCCGGTGGCGAGGGCAAGCGCCTCATGCCCTTGACTGCCGATCGCGCTAAGCCGGCAGTTCCATTTGGTGGTTCCTACCGACTTATTGACTTTGTGCTCTCCAATCTCATTAACGCGGGCCTGCGTCGAGTGTGCGTGCTCACCCAGTACAAGTCCCACTCATTAGACCGTCACATAACGCAAACCTGGCGCATGCCGACATTGCTGGGCGACTACGTCACTCCCGTCCCGGCGCAGCAGCGTTTGGGTCCCCGGTGGTTTACGGGAAGTGCTGACGCGATTTTCCAGAGTCTCAATCTGGTGTACGACGAGGATCCTGACTACGTTGTGGTGTTCGGTGCTGACCACGTCTATCGCATGGATCCCATGCAAATGATTGAAGCCCACATTGACAGTGGCGCGGGGGTCACCGTTGCTGGTTTGCGCCGTCCCCGAGACACCGCCAGCGAATTTGGTGTCATTGAGGTGGCGTCAGATGGACACCGCATTGCCCGATTCCTGGAAAAGCCCGCGGATCCGCCCGCCATTCCTGGCTCACCAGATGAATCCTTTGTGTCCATGGGTAACTACGTATTTTCCACGGACGTTCTTCTCGAGGCCCTCCGCGAAGATGCGGCCGATCCCTCGTCGGTGCACGACATGGGCGGGAACATTATTCCCATGCTCACCGAGCAAGGACGAGCATTTGTGTACGACTTTAGTTCCAATATTGTTCCGGGCGCCACCGCTCGAGACTCTGGCTATTGGCGTGATGTTGGTTCCCTTGATAGTTACCACGATGCTCACATGGATCTTGTCTCCGTGCACCCGGTATTCAACCTGTACAACCGACGCTGGCCGATCCTCTCGAATATTCCGCCATTACCCCCGGCTAAATTCGTTGAAGGGGGAAATGCCCACGAGTCAATGGTGGGAGCGGGCAGCATTATTTCTGGTGGGCATGTTCGCACCTCCGTCATTGCGTCCAATGTGATTGTTGAAACGGGCGCATATGTAGAAGGCAGCGTGCTCATGCCCGGTGTGCGTATTGGCCGCAATGCGGTTGTCCGCCATGCAATCTTGGACAAAAATGTGGTGATCCCTGATAACGCTCAGATCGGTGTTGACCTTGAGCACGATCGATCGCAGTACACCGTGAGCCCGGGCGGGATCGTGGTACTAGGGAAAGGTGCTTCGGTCACCACCGTCTAGCGGGTTACCGCAGGGCATAATGACAAGGTGCGAATCCTTGGAGTGTTTCTTGCCGGCGTTCTTGCGCTGGCCGTACCTGCTCCCTCCGCCACGGCGATTGTCCCGCGGATTGTTGGAGGTTCGGCTATCTCCATCTCGCAAGTCCCGTGGCAAGTGTCCATCTCGGCCGGGAACACCCTGTGCGGTGGTTCTCTGATCAACGTCGACTGGGTGGTGACGGCAGCACACTGTGTTGCCAATTCGTCCCCGGCAGGAGTGTCGGTGTACAGCGGCATTGATCAGCTGTCACAGCGGTCGGCTGCCTCCCGAACCGCGGTCTCGCAGATTGTGATTCACCCCGACTGGAATGGCACGATATTCAATGCTGACATTGCTCTTGTGCAGTTGGCATCACCGGTCACACTCGGCGCCACCGTGGGTTTGATTGGTGTGCCGTCGGGTGTTGACCCATCAAGCTGGCCCGCGCAGGGAACGCCCGCGCAGATTTCCGGGTGGGGGGCAACCAGTTTTGACGGACAAGTCAGCAATCAATTGAACGCAGCCACGATCAGCATTCTGAATAGCCCCGGAACAGATTCCTGCGGCGACTACGGCAGTAGTTTCCAATCGGCTGACGATATTTGTGCTGGTGTACCGGGCGGAGGGATTGACACCTGTCAAGGTGACAGTGGCGGACCCCTGGTGGTGAGCGAGTCGGGTATCCCCTTATTGGCCGGTATAACGAGCGTGGGCAATCAATGTGCACTGCCAAATTTCCCCGGTATCTACACGCGGGTGACCACCTATGCCGGTTGGATTCGAGGAATTGTTCCGTTGCCGATCATGCAACCGGCCACACCCACGGAGCTCAGGGCAATTCCAGGGATTAAAGGCAAGCTCCTGGTGCAGTGGCAACCGGTGACCGATTACGGCAATGACACGTCCGTCACCTACAGCGTGTCCACCGTGGACGCTAATGGAACGGCCGCGCAAGTGTGCTCAACGGCGGAACCACAGTGTCTACTCACCGACCTCCCTATTGGCGTTCCGGCGACCTTGGTTGTCCAATCACAGAACAGCCGGGAAGCCAGTACTCCCTCCGCGCCCATTGTGGCGGTCCCGGTCAATGCAGTGAGTGCGCCCGGGAAACTAGTGACGACAGCGCGCATTGCGACACTCGCTGGTCTGACCAAGGCACAGGCCGCGAAAGTCACCCTGACCGTTCGCCCCGCCTCACAATCGGTCTGCGCGGTGAAGAAGACGGGCGTCCGCATGAAGACTCGGGGACTGTGCGTTGTCGGTGTGAAATCGAAGGTCAAGAAGAGTGTTCGCGGAACAACGTATATCGTTGTGCGGTAGTTACTGGTTGCCGGGAACCTCGATAGCGTCCGTTGGTTCTGGTAGGTCCAAAGAAATCCCTAGGTCACTCAACTGCACCACGCTGAGTCGGTTATTACCGGGACAGACAAACTCCTGACTCACCCGGGTAATCAGTCCGGCACTATCCAGGTCAACACTCACCTGAACAACCGGTGGGCAATCGCCAGGGAGATTCACCAAATCCTCTTCGGAGAAGTTGAGTCCGCTCTCCAAGGTCAGGGGCGCGGTCCCGGACAGGGTCCCGTCTGCTGGATTGCTGGTGGGGGTGAGCTCTGTGAGGACACCCAGGGGGTTGAGGAAACCTGACGTGGGACTGACCGTACCTACCGGCGCCACAAACCAATCACCATCAATCTGTGTGTAGAGACCATCGCGGCTGGTGAGTTCCGTCGTTGTCGTTGCATCCGATTGGTTCGTCCATTCGATCATGCCTCGACCGGAGGTCAGTGAGGTGCGCCCGCGGCCGGTGAGTACGTCGGAGTCACTCACAATCTCGACGGACAGGGCGGCCGTCCCCCGAGAGGCGGTCGCTTCGATCGCGTTGTCGAGTGGATTAGGTGAGGGGCTTGACTGGGGGTTCACCGGGGCGGTGGGCGCGCAAGCACTCAGCGCGACCAAGGTCAGCAGCAGGAGTGCCGGACGGTTCATAGGTCTATCCAAAGCGACCAGAGATGTAGTCCTCCGTCCGGGGGTCACTAGGGGAGCTAAATAGTTCTCGGGTGGGGCCAAACTCCACGAGGCGGCCGTGACGCACACCGTTGTCATCCAATTCCGCGGTGAAGAATGCCGTACGGTCGGAGACACGGGCCGCCTGCTGCATATTGTGTGTCACGATCACGATTGTGTATTCCTGCGCCAACTCTGCCATGAGATCTTCAATCTTCGCTGTGGCAATGGGGTCCAAAGATGCACAGGGCTCGTCCATCAAAATCACCTCGGGCTTGACGGCGATACAGCGGGCAATCACGAGCCGCTGTTGCTGTCCACCAGAGAGCGCGTAGGCGCTCTTCTTGAGATCGTCTTTGACTTCATTCCATAGAGCCGCGCGCGTCAGGCACTCTTCCACCAGGTCGTCCATATTTCCTTTGATGCCGTTGACTTTGGGTCCGTAGGCAACATTGTCGTAGATGGACTTAGGGAAAACATTTGGCTTTTGGAACACCATGCCAATACGTCGGCGAACCTCAATGGGGTCAACGTCTAGGCCGTAAATATCGGTGCCGTGGTAGGAAATGAGTCCCTCAACGCGGGCGCCGGGGATTAGATCGTTCATTCGATTGAATGAACGCAAGAGTGTGGACTTACCGCAGCCACTGGGTCCAATGAACGCGGTGATTTCATTCTTGGCAATCGGTAGGGTCACGTTACGGATTGCTTCGTAGTCACCGTAGTACACGCTGACGTTGTCGAGCGCGAATACGGGATCATGCACGTCAAGGGGAATGGAGGATCCTCGACCCAGTAGTGAGTCACTCAGGTGCACAGGCATGTCACCGGTGGTGTTCATATTGGCCTCTCTTGGAAACGACACGTTATTACCAGCGCTTCTGGGTTCTATTTCTGATCCAAATCGCCACAAAGTTCATGGCAAGCAAAATGACGAGCAGTAAAACAATGGTTGCGGCAGCGAGAACTTGGAACTCCTCGCGGGAGTCTTTAGTCCAGTTGAAAATTTGAATAGGCATGGTGGTGTAGTTCGACAGAATTCCGTCGGGGTTGAACGTGATGAATGAGACAGCTCCGAGCAGGAGCAGTGGTGCAGCCTCGCCAATGGCGCGAGACAGGGCCAGGATCACACCGGTGGCAATACCGGGAGTTGCGGCGGGCAACGTTTGTCGGTACGCCGTTTGCCACTCGGTAGCCCCCAATGCGAGCGAGCCATCGCGAATACTGCGGGGAACAGCGCGCAGTGCCTCGCGTGTGGAAATGATGATCACCGGGAGAACCAGCAGTGCCAACGTCAGTGCCGCGGTAATCACGCTTTGGCCTAAGGCCAGTGCGCGGGCAAAAACCGCTAGGCCCAGGATTCCATAAACAATGGACGGAACGGCGGCGAGGTTTTGAATATTCACTTCAATGAATCGCTGGAATCGACTAGTGGGTCGTGAAAATTCCTCAAGGTACAAAGCCGCCATGATTCCCAAGGGCAGTGCAATGAGAGCGGTGAAGGCAATAACCCAGATTGATCCGGTCAGAGCTGATTGAGCGCCGGCGGTTTCTGGATCCCTAACGGAGGGCATATTGGTGATCAACCGCAAATCAAGTCGCGGCCATCCCTTGATAGTGACGTAAATGAGCAAGACGGCGAGGGTGAAAACTCCCACCGCCAAGGCAAAGAACAGTGACCACATGAATATTCGGTCGCGTAAGGGTGTGCCTTTACTGGACAAACTGATCGGTGCATTCTGGGAGATAAGGCTCACTGGTACACCTGCCTAAAACGGCGAACCAGGCGCACGCTAAAGATGTTCATAATGAACGTCAACACAAACAGTAATAACCCCACCGCAAAAATCGATTTGTACTCGATGGAGCCGGTGGCGAGGTCACCTGAGCCGGCCGCTGCAATGTAAGAGGTCATGGTCTGCATGCCAATGAGCGGGTTCAAACTCAGTTGGGGCTGCAGTCCCGCTGCCACCGTGACAATCATGGTTTCACCAATGGCGCGAGAGATGCCAAGCACAAATGCCGCCACAATGCCGGACAGTGCCGCGGGGATCACGACTTTCATGGCCGTCTGTCGCCTTGTCGAACCCAGTGCATAAGCGCCGTCGCGCAAGCCGCCGGGAACGGCGGCCATGGCGTCTTCGGAGAGAGAAGCAATGGTCGGAATAATCATGATTCCCATAATGATTCCGGCGGACAGCGCATTAAACACCTCGATACCCGGGAAGATCTTGACCAGTATGAGTTGAGTGAGAAACTCCAGTGCAAAGAAGCCGAACACAACGGTGGGAATGCCGGCCAGGACTTCCAGTGTGGGCTTGAGCACCTTACGCACCCGCGGTGACGCGTACTCGGAAAGGTAAATGGCCGAACCCAGTCCGAGCGGTATCGCCACAATGACCGCGATACCTGTAATAACCAAGGTGCCACTCACCAATGGCAGCACGCCAAATTCGCCGTTGGCAAACAGGGGAGTCCATACCGTGCCGAATAGGAAGTCGCCCAGGGGTATCTCGGCAAAGAATTCAATGGAGGGGATGAGAAGGGAAAGGACAATGCCAAAGGTGGTGAGCACCGAGACAATCGCAGCAACGAGGAGTGATCCTCGAACAATGCGCTCCCCGTAGTGATGCTTCGACTGCCGCAGCGGATTCGCTGCGGCAGTCGACGGAGAGATCTGGGTGCTCATGAGTTAATTACTCAGCTCCACCCATTGACTCAAGCGCGGCGAAATCGTCCACGAGCTGTGCTTGGCCTTCTTCGCTCAACGGAATGTACAGAGCTGATTCAGCAATGGAAACATTGTTGTCAACAAAGTATTGGAAGAAGTTTCCAACCTCGGGACGTTGTAATGCTGGTCCCGAGACATAGACAAAGAGCGGGCGTGCCAGCGGTGTGTAGGAACCGTCCCGAGCCGTCTCAACGCTGGGTGCAACACACCCGGCTCCGGAATCAATGGAGAGCGCCTTCAGGGAATCCGCGTTCTCCTCAAAGTAGGTGTAACCGAAGTACCCCAAGCCACCCTTGCTACCGCTGACTCCTTGGACAATCACGTTGTCGTCTTCACTGGGTGTGTAGTCGGTACGGCTTGCACCAGACTCGCCATTTATTTCCTCGGTGAAGTAGTCAAAGGTGCCCGAGTCAGTACCGGGTCCAAATAACGCAACGGGTTCGTCGGGGAATGCAGGGTCGACCTGATTCCAATTCGTGACGGTTGATTCCGGTGACCATATTTGGGCGAGTTGATCAGTGGTGAGACAGGTAGCCCAGTCATTGTCTTTGTTGACAACAACGGTGAGGGCATCAATCGCCATGGTGAGTGAAGCGAAATCAATTCCATTGGCTTCACAGTTGGCTACTTCGTCGTCCTTGATGGGGCGTGATGCGTCATTGGCATCTGTTTCACCACGACAGAACTTTTCAAAACCACCACCGGTACCCGAGGAACCGACGGTCACCCGGACACCAGGATTAGCCACTTGGAAGTCCTCAGCAGCGACAGCGGTGAGCGGGTAGACGGTGGACGAGCCGTCAATGCGGACGCTGCCGGATTCACCATCGGTGCTGCTGGCGTTATTCGATCCACCACAGGCGGTGAGGGTGAGCACTGCTGCTGCACCTAATCCCAGTACTGCCGTCGCCCTTGTCTGCCGCATAGACATGTTGTGTCTCCACTTCGTTTTCCATTGGTTCACTTTGGCTGGTGTGAATTCACCATCACGGCTGAAATTAGGTCTCTTGGGTGGACACAATGATCACATAAAGTGAACGGGAGGTGAACAAAAGATGTACACCAGACGAACCTCTCGACCTAGTTAGTTCCCCGGCACATCATGGTGCTCAATATTCACCAGAGTCACAGAGCCGTCGGGCAGAAAGTGCCGATGAACCACCACAAAGGCGCCCGGCGAGAGCTTGGCCCCCCAGATTCCCGATTCCCCGTCCTCGGAGCGAAAGCCGAACTGCTCGGATACGGTGGCCATGATCGTGCCCAGCACCGGACGGTGCGAGCACAGCACCGACGGTAACGGGTTACGAAGTACCTCCGTGACAACCTCCGCGGTCGCTGCTGGGTCATGCTCGTGACCCGACTCACTCAATGGATCGCTCACTTCAATTTTGGTGCCAAGGAATTTCGCATACCGGTGAAGTGTCTCCCGGCAACGAACATAGGGAGAGGACACGAGATTCTCAATTCCATAAGCATCGAGCGCGTCCACCAGAATTTTGCTTTGCCGACGCCCCTTGCCGGAGAGTGGGCGCAATGAATCCGATACGGACTCCTCCGCGGTGTGAAAGTCACTACGTTTCATGGCTTTCGCGTGTCGCAAAATAATCAGCGGACTTGTCTCTGGAAGAGCCAGTGCACGTTCCAGGAATTTTCGGTCTTGTTTGTACGTCAATCTGTGGGGAGCCTCAGAAAAAGGGACCCAAGCGATCTGGTCCACTTCCTCGTCCGGGGCAAACCCGACATTCTCCCGCACGCGGGCAGCCCAATAGTGAACGTGTTTGTCTCCCTCAGGAACGGAATAGCGATCAATTCCTAAATGTGGACCCAAGTTAACGGAATAACCGGTTTCCTCGTCACACTCGCGAACAGCGGTAACGGGAAACAACTCGTTGCCGTCTACCTTGCCTTTGGGGAATGACCAGTCGTCGTATCGAGGACGATGCACAAGCAGCACCTTCTGGTCTTGCAAGGTGACAACGCCGCCGGCCATGATCGGCTTACTCATGGGTGCCTCCTATCCGTGTTACCTACCCGGCCTGACTCACCCACGGCAATCCCGAGCGCAAAGGAGGCCGCAGATCCGGAGGAGGAATGCAGCGCAATTCTTCTGAGTAGTTGATGAATGTCACGGGCATCAGAATCTGATTGCGCGCGCACGGAATGCTGGAGTATTCGTCGTGCCTTTTTCGGATATACCTTGTGGAAAATTTCCGCCGCTGCGAATCGATCTGTCGCATCAATATGTGGCCACAATTTCCCTGGTACATAAGCACGTTCCGTGACCGGAGGTACCGTGGCAAAGTCCATGATGTCACTAAAGAAATACATGTACCGGTCACTGCGTTGGGCCGCAACAGCACTTGACTGTGCTGACGCAGCACGGCTGCTAAAGAAATCCTCCACAGCAATCGTTGCTTCATGGCGATCGAGTGGATCGTCAATCAAGGAAATCGCAGCAAGGGCGATCTCCTGGTCACGTGTTACCTGAGTAGGTGAGGACATTTCGGTCAGGAGCCAGTCAATCTCGCCAATTACTTCCTGTGTCTCCGCCGCGTCAAGGAAATTGTGCAGGATAGTGAGCAGTTGACGCATGTTCTGGAGTTCGCCCACCAAACGCTGCGGAGTCTGGACTAGGTGTGATTCAACCTCGGCTAGGAGTAGTCGGCGTGCCTGTTTGGTGATTGCCCAGCGAATAATGTCGTACGGCAAGGCGGACTTGCGGGGGCGTGGGAGCGCTGGAATATCAGGTTGCCGCGCTGCCGCACCACCAAAGGCGGCGGCCGCCTTACTGACTGAGCTTTCCTCAGCCCCCGCAGTGCGCAGCGAACGGACAAATGTTTTTGCTGCCGGTAGCGCATCCGCGGACAGTAGTTCGACTTCAATCTCTCGGAAACTGTCAACCACGTCAGATCCCCGATACACGCGAACGCGGTCACTCACAATTTCGAGTGCAGGTTCACCGTCGACGCGGATCAGATAAGGAGTCCGTTGTGTCTCCACCGTGGCGAGCGGGACGAGTTCCGCCTCGCGAAGGAGTGCACCGACCACGCTTAAAAATTCCGCGGGCGGAGTCCCGGCTGGTTCATTCGAGTGCAATTCTTGGCGGACACTGGCTCCGGAGACTGCCTGGCTTCGGTCCACCGGAATCTTCAGGTGCCATCCGTCATCTGATCCGCCGGTTCGGTGACGCAGCGTGATACCCCAGCGCAGCAGGGTGGCGTCAGTGGTGTCGAAGTAGGTGGCCTTCATGTGGCGATCCGGTTCCGCGACACCGTGGAACTCACCCTGGAGCAGGGCAGCCAAGGGGAAGTCCTCGGGGACCCGGAACTTGAACTCCACCTCGCGGTGCGTTCCGGCTACCGTGCTGGTCATATGCCTAACCTACCTCGATCTAGGCGCGATCCCCCATCACCTCGAGTTCACCGGTTGCTTCCAGTGGTGTTCCCCGTCGACTCTTAATGGCAATCAGGAGTTCCTGGATATCGGTGAGTCGGGTGCCGTCCTCCGCGTAGAGGCGTCGGGTCCACGAGCCATCAGGGTTGAGGTCCCACGCCGCTGTCGTTGGCGCGAATCCCAGATCCAGGATCCCCTCAACCTCGGCAATCTGTTCAGGGTCAGCCAAACTGACCAGTGTCTCTACGCGGCGGTCGAGGTTGCGGTGCATCAGGTCGGCGGACCCGATCCAGACCGAGGGGTTGCCGCCGTTGGCAAAGGCGTAGACCCGACTGTGTTCGAGGAACCGTCCCAAAATACTAATCACCCGAGTTGTTTCACTCAGACCAGGAACACCAGGGCGCATGGCGCAGATTCCCCGCACCCAAATGTCGACGGGGACTCCCGCCTGTGATGCTCGGTACAGCGCGTCAATGATTGCCTCGTCCACCAGTGAGTTGCATTTAATGCGGATACCTGAGGGTCGACCTTCGAGGTGGTGCTCGATTTCGCGCTCAATGCGAGCAATGAGTCCATTACGCACCGAATGGGGAGCCACCAGGAGGCGGTTGTAATCCGTGTTCATGGAGTATCCGGAGAGCACATTGAAGAGGTTGGAAACATCTTCACCTACTTCGGGGTCACTGGTGAGTAACCCAAAGTCCTCATACAGCCGGGCCGTCTTGGGGTGGTAGTTGCCCGTACCAATATGGCAGTAACGACGTAGTTGGTCACCGTCGTTGCGAACCACCATGGAGAGCTTGCTGTGGGTTTTCAATCCCACGAGTCCATACACAACGTGAACACCGGCTTGCTCCAATTTACGAGCCCAGTCAATATTGTTTTGTTCGTCGAATCGCGCCTTAATTTCCACCAGCGCGAGAACTTGTTTGCCTTCTTCAGCTGCTTGGATCAGGGCATCGACAATCGGCGAATCACCTGACGTTCGGTACAGAGTCTGCTTAATGGCGAGTACATGCGGATCATGTGCTGCCTGCTCCAAGAACAACTGCACGCTCGTAGAAAAAGAGTCGTAAGGGTGGTGCAGAAGAACGTCTTTCTCTCGAACGATGCTCAAGATATCTGGTGCCGTTGCACTCTCGACGTCAGAAAGAGCGCGAGATGTCTTGGGAACAAATTTGCGTTGCTTGAGATCGTCTCGGTCCAGACTGACGATTGTCCACAAGCCGGTGAGATCAAGTGGTCCGGGAAGGCGATAGACCTCTAACTCACTGATATCGAGTTCGCTAACGAGAAGTTCGAGCACATAAGGGTCAATATTTTCTTCAACTTCAAGTCGGACAGGTGGACCGAATCGGCGGCGAACAAGCTCACGCTCGAGCGCCTTCAGCAGATTCTCTGCATCGTCCTCTTCCACCTCAACGTCTTCATTGCGCGTGACACGGAACGCGTGGTGTTCACACACCTCCATGCCCGGGAAAAGTTCGTCAAGGTGCGCAGCAATGACATCTTCTAGTGGAACATAACGCTGCGGGGCAACCTCGAGGAATCGCGGTAGAAGTGGTGGAACTTTGACACGGGCAAAAAGCTTGTTTCCCGTTGTCGGGTTACGCACAACAACAGCGAGGTTCAAGGAGAGTCCACTGATGTAGGGAAATGGGTGCGAGGGATCCACGGCAAGTGGGGTGAGCACCGGGAATATTTGGGCATCGAAAAACAAATCCATGTCCATTTTTTCCGCTGGAGTCAACTGCTCCCAGCGGAGTAGTTCGATGCCGGCTTCACTGAGCTCAGGCCGAATCGTGTTGAGAAAGAAATCCGCCTGTTGACGTTGCAGTGCATAAGCTCGCTCCCAAATGTTTTCCAATACTTCGCGGGGAGTTAAGCCGCTCGCGGCGCGCACGGCAATTCCGGTGGCAATCCGGCGCTTGAGCCCGGCCACCCGGACCATAAAAAATTCGTCGAGGTTGCTGGCGAAAATGGCAAGGAATTTAGTGCGGTCCAATAGCGGGAGCCCGGGGTCTTCTGCCAATTCCAACACGCGTTTATTGAAAGCCAACCAGGAGAGCTCACGGTCAAGGAAGCGGTCAGCGGGGAGGTCCGACTCCAGGCCGTCTCGCAAAATGATGGCAGCCATTTCGCTGGTGGGGGGTCCATCGGCGGTGAAGTCGGAAATGCTCATGGAGGTATCGTCCCACGCCGGGGTAGCGCGTATGTAAACGAGAGATTGATAATCGGAAAATTAGCCTCGCCGGTAGAGGACATCCGTGTCCCAATGGACAAAACCAAGCCCCTCATAGAGTGAAATCGCCCGAGAGTTATTGGCATCGACATACAGCATCGCTTGGGTGAGCCCGAGGCTGCGGAGGTAGTTCAAGCCGACCAAGGACAGCGCTCGTCCCAGTCCCGGAATCCGGGTGTCAGGGTCCACCGCCAGAACGTAGATCTCACCCATGGGGTCGTGCTGGTGACCATCAGGAGCCAACTCACCACCATGGACTTTTGTCCAGTGAAAACCCAGTAGCTGCGAGTCACTAGTGCTCTCAGCAATAAAGAATCCCTCGGGCGTGAACCACGATTCAGCTAGGCGCATGTCCAAGTCCAGCTGGGTCCAGGAGCTCTGGTCCGGCAAGTCAATGAATGCGCGTTGATTGATGTCGAGCCAAGCAGAGCTATCCCGATCCACGTCAAATGTTCGAATGCGAACCCCCTCGGGAATCTCGAGAGCAGGTAGCGGAGCAAAGAGGGAGCGTCGCATTTGCCAGAGTGATCGGGTGGTGTCAAAGGACATGGCGTGCGCGAGTTCACGCGCACCGCTGGCTTCCCCGTGCGCCCACAAGCGCAGACGGCCATCAGGCGAGAGATCTATTGCCTCCTGAACGAGTGCTCGACCGATCCCCGTATGCCGGTGCACTGGGGAAACAACCAGTTCCGCGCTCGTTCCCTCGACACTGTCGGTTGTATCAACGTGGGCATAGCCCACGATTTCCGAACCGTTCGTTGCAAGAACATGATGACCATGGGTGTCACCACCATGACGTAAGTGAAGCCATGCGTGTTCACTCAATGGTCGAACACCATCAACTGATGTCGCAGCCTCAATGAGTTCACTGACCGCTTGAATTTCATGACGACTTAACAGTTGTCGGGTGTGCAGTTCCAGCTTGGTCGACATGATGTCGCCACTCTCAGAGAACGGACGTGGATGAAGGTGAGGCGGTAAGTGTCGTGTCAGGGTCGGTTGCGTCAGTGACAAATCGATAACCCACGTTACGCACCGTACCGATCATGGCCTCATGTTCAGAACCAAGTTTCGCCCTCAGTCGGCGAACATGAACGTCCACCGTTCGCGTGCCACCGAAGTAGTCGTAGCCCCAAACTTCCTGCAGCAAAATTGCGCGAGTGAAAACTCGGCCAGGATGATGCGCCAGGTATTTCAATAACTCAAATTCCTTGAACGTCAGATCAAGGGGGCGTCCACGTAGGCGAACGGAGTAGCTGACCTCGTCAATATGCAGGTCACCGAGACTGAGTTGCTCAGGATTACTGTCCGCCGCCAGCCCCAAGGACTCGGCCCGACGGGCCACGGCCACGCGCAGGCGGGCCTCCAATTCCGCTGGTGACGTTGTGTTCAGCATGAAATCGTCAATGCCCCAATCACCTTGGACGGCGGTGAGGTTCCCTTCGGTGGTGATCAAAATAATGGGTGCTCCGGCGCCTGTGTCGAACAGCAATCGAGTGAAGCTTCTGACCGCCGGTAGGTCAATGCGACCGTCCACCAACAGGACGTCGGCCGAATCCACTGCGAGGAGGGCAGATGGCTCAGCGGTGAGCACCTTGACCTGGTGATTTAACAGCGTCAAGGCGGGAAGGACCTCAGCCGAGGAGTGCATGGCGCGCGTCAGGAGAAAGAGCCGCATGACACCTCCTCCGTCCTAGTGACCGCCAAGGATACTCACTGCGCAAGTGATACATATATATAGGTGCTGCTCCGCACGGATATCGAGGTGCTAATCCGCACGGAACACTCCTACCATGGGAGGGTGAATGATCGCGGTGTACGCATTCCCATTCGGGTGAAACCCGGTGCTTCCCGCGAATATGTGGGCGGCAGTTATGGGGACACCGGTGCCCTCATTGTGGCTGTGCGTGAGCGCGCAATAGAAGGTGCGGCGACTCGCGCTGTACTCCGTGCTTTGGCGCACGCCCTCGGGGTGAAGCCGGCAGATATAACCCTCGTCTCCGGGGGCACTGGTCGATCCAAGGTGGTTGAAGTGACGTCCACTGCTCCGGAGGTCATAGATCAGCGAGTGCAACTTCTCTTGACTGTGCAATAGAGCTATAACCTCGCATCAGGAAAGTGAGCGGAGTAGTGTGCTACTGCCCTGTTGGATGTTGAACATCCCTACTTGTCCCGAGGAGAAGGTCACACCACATGACCAGTGAAGAATCTGCACTGAATTACATGAGCTACTTAGCGGTGGACGAATTATTGGAACTTCAGCGTCCGCTCTCCGAGGGCCCGGAACATGACGAGATGTTGTTTATTGTGATTCACCAGGTGTATGAGCTCTGGTTCAAGCAGATGCTGCATGAGATTGATGCAGTGAAGGCTGCATTGGCTCGGCGCGACGGTTACGACGCTGCGGCCAAGCTCAATAGGATTAAACAAATCCTCGCTGTCTGCATTCGTCAGATTGATGTGCTGATCACCATGACACCGCTGCAGTTCGGTGCCTTCCGCGACAGACTTGAGTCATCCAGTGGTTTCCAGTCCGCGCAATTCCGCGAAGTTGAGGCAGTGTTCGGGCGCCGGGACCCACACTTTGCCCAGCATCTATTGCCCAAGAACCGTGCACGTGTCGAAGAGCGCATGCAGGAACCGTCACTGTGGGATGCAGCGCTGAGTTATGTGAACTGGTGCGGATTTGATATCCCCACCGACGTGTTGGAGCGTGACTTTTCTCAGCCCTATGTATCGAATGACCAGGTGCGCCAAGCTCTCCTGGAGCTGCACAAGACACATCACCCGGCCACCAGTCTGTGCGAGCAACTCGTGGACATTGAGGTCAGTCTGAAGGAATGGCGTTACCGTCACGTGATGATGGTGGAACGCACCATTGGCACGAAGCCAGGCACCGGTGGATCCTCTGGTGCGGGATATTTGAACGCAACGTTGCAAAATCCGCGCAGTTTCCCTGAGCTGTGGGAAATACGCGCGGAGTTCTAGCAGGGACCTACCCGAGAGCAGATCTCCGGCGCACGCCCGACAAGATAGGCGCGTGCGTTCTGAGTTCACCCTGTTCACCCGCGATCACGTTCGTATTGCGGGAACGCACATCACCTACGCCCAGGCAAAGCAGTCCAGCGACCCCCTGGCCCTGGGAATCGTGCTGGCACATGGGTTCACCGGTAACCGCACATTGGATCATGTACAGAAAGTGATCACCGCGCTCCGCGAATACGGAGGGGTACTCGCCATTGATTTGCGCGGTCATGGTGACAGTGGCGGTGAGGGCACCATGGGCATGGACGAGATTCACGATGTTGATTCGGCCGTTGCCCATGCGCGTGATTTTGGGTATCGAACGGTGGCCACCGTCGGTTTCTCCATGGGTGGCTCGGTTGTCTTGCGTCAGGCAGCGCTTGCGGCTCCGGAATTCGCTCCACAGGCGGTCGTGAGTGTGAGTGCGCCGGGATTTTGGTTTTATCGCGGAACGCGGATTATGCGCGTTGTGCATCGATTGATCGAAACCCAGTCAGGTCGCCTCGCACTGCGGGGTAAAGGTGTCCACGTGACGAGCACTCCGTGGCCAGACCCACCACCCATGTCTCCGGAACAGGCGGTGGAGCAGTTGACGGATACGCCGCTGCTTGTGGTGCACGGAGATGTGGATCGCTACTTCCCGCTGGAACACGCCCATGCGCTGCAACGGGCCGCTGAGCGTTCCGGTAACCCGAATGCGGAGTTCCTCTTTGTGCCCGGGTTTGGTCACGCGGAAACAGCCATCAGCGCTCATACATTGAGCGAGATCGGCACCTGGCTCACTGCCCAAGCAGCGGCCGACAGGTAGGGTTCACTCATGTTGGAAATCGTCTATACGTCCTTGTTGATCATTGCCATCGCGGCCGCAGGATTGTTCTCCTTCTATGTGGTGGCCAAGCTTTTCAAGGGACAGGGCTGACGCTTTGAGTGAGCCAGTGAGTGAGCTGGAGTTACCGCCGGAGGTCATGCCGATCTCGTGGCTGCTCGGCAGTTGGGTTGGTGTCGGATTAGGAACGTATCCAACAATTGAAGATTTTCGATTTGGCCAAGAAGTTGTTTTCTCGTGTGATGGACGTCCCTTTATTTCCTATGTTTCCCGTAGCTGGCTCCTCGACGAGAACGGCGATCGAGTTCGCCCCTTAGCCCTGGAGTCCGGGTACTGGCGCCCACGCCCACAGAATCACGTTGAGTTGGTTCTCTCCCACCCGACCGGGTACGCCGAGGTGTACGTTGGAACAACCGAGGTACTCGGGCTAGAAAACGCGACCATTACGAGTGCGCGTGCGCAATTAAAGACGGACATTGTTGCCCGCACGGAATCCGCCAAGCCGTACACGCACGGTGAGAGACTGTATGGCCTATTCGATGGCCAACTTGTTTGGACTTTCGACATGGCGGCCATGGAGCAACCCATGCAAAATCACTTATCCGCAAAGTTGCGACCGGCCTTCGAGTAGTCGTGACATCTGACTGGGCGGGAAGACTACGGGAACAGGGTTTTCGTATTACTCCGCAACGTCAATTGGTTTTGGAATCGGTCAACGCACTCGAACATGGAACACCAGAGGAGATCCTCACGCAGGTGCAACGCACGGCCAGTGGGGTAAACCTGTCCACGGTGTACCGAACCCTCGAGGTTCTGGAAAGTGTTGGACTCATTACCCACACCCACATAGGGCACGGTTCCCCCGTTTACCATTCCAAGGAGCAGTCGCCCCACATACATCTGGTCTGTGACTCGTGCGCTGAGGTGATCAGCATTCCCGCGGCAGCGGCGAGTGAGTTTGCCGCTGATCTGGAAGAAACCTATGGATTCACGCCGGCCATGACCCATATGGCGGTCACGGGATTGTGCGATTCGTGTTCATCCGGCACAGTGGGTACATGACCACTGCAGTGTTCACAGCGATTCCCGCACCGGATGGCGATCCCGACAGTGGTGTGCCTTGGCATTACGGCGATCCGCACCGGGAACAGCGGTCATTGCTGCAGGGGAATGCAGCAGTAGATCTCTCGCACTGGGGTGTGATCACGGTGACCGGTCCTGATCGTTTGACCTGGTTACACAGTTTGACCACTGCACACATGGAGTCGTTGCTCCCCGGTGTGTCCATCACGGCACTGATACTGAGCCCACATGGTCATGTGGAGCAGGAGATGCACATTGTGGACGACGGCTACTCCACGTGGATCATCACGCCACCGGGCATGGCTGAGTCGCTGACTGCGTATTTGGATTCCATGCGGTTCATGATGCGGGTGGAAGTTGCTGATCGCAGCAGTGAGTTCGGAGTGGTGTGGGAACCAGTGCGCGAGATCGATCAGCAGTACCCCACCTGGTTGACTCCTGCGGAATTCGCCGGTGCCGGAGTGACGGAGTCCGGAGCTGACCGTGGAGGCACGGCCGAGAAGTACGTTGTGCAACGACCCGAATTTTTCCGTGGCCGTCTTGTGGTGATTCCACGCGCTGACCTCGCGTCACGAATTGCTGTTTTCCCGGAACGTGCAGGTACATGGGCTTATCACGCACTGCGGGCTGCCGCCGCAGTCCCACAGCTTGGGTGGGAGACCGACCATAAGACATTGCCGCATGAGATCGGGTGGATCGGCCCCGGTGTACACCTGTCCAAAGGGTGTTATCGCGGCCAAGAAACAGTGGCGCGCGTGCACAACATGGGCCACCCGCCGCGGCGCTTAGTGCTCTTGCATCTCGATGGCAGTGAACATGGGTTGCCCGTGCACGGTGACGCCGTCCTCACCGCTGACGGGAAAGCGGTCGGATTTATTGGCACGCCCGCGCGGCATTATGAACTGGGTCCGATTGCAACGGCAGTGATCAAACGGTCTGTTCCCCTTGATCAGGAACTTCATGTTGTGCACGGTGACTCCATCATTACCGCCAGTCAGGAAGTTGTGCTGGCCGGTAAGGACTAGGTGTTATTCCACGTCAACAATCAACGTCATGGGGCCCGAATTAATCAGCGACACCTGCATGTCCGCTCCAAATTTTCCGGTCGCGACTTTTGTGCCTAATTCGCGAAACCGTTGAGCGACAGCGTCCACGAGTGGTTCGGCAACGGGTCCGGGAGCGGCGGCATCCCACGTGGGGCGTCGTCCCTTCTTTGTTGATCCGTACAGGGTGAATTGGCTGATCACCACGACGGGTAATCCCAGTTCCCCCAGGCTCAACTCCCGCGGTGAATTGGGGGGAACACATACCTGGTCAAAGGGTCGAATGAATTCGTGATCGAAGATCCGTAACCCATGGATTTTGTCGGCGAGCTTCACGGCTGTCGCGTGGGTGTCGGTGTGGGTAACTCCAACCAGGATCACCAAGCCCGGTCCAGTAAATTCCCCAATAATTTCCGAATTCACGCTCACGGAACCGTCAATTGCCCGCTGCACTATCGCTCGCATGGGTGCAGCGTGCCATGATCAGCGGGTGTCGGTGACTCAGGGTGGCCCATCAGGAGCGGGAATTCGCATGAGTGCGGTTCCGCTCGCCGGCTATACCCGCAGTGGACTGCTCGAGGGTGTCTTTTTTGGACATGCGGTGATCCTGAACCGGGATCGATCCATTGAGCAGTCGTGGGGAAGTACCACAGATATCTTTTTCCCTCGGTCCTCGAACAAAATCGCGCAGGCAACCGCCATGGCACGGCTGGGGTTGACCCTGCCGCCCCACCTTCAGGCGCTGACCGCCGCATCTCACTCCGCCGAGGACTTTCACGTTGCGGGTGTACTTGAGATCCTGTCCACCGCGGGACTTACCCCCGCGGCGCTGCTGACACCGCCGGACTATCCCCTCGACCCGGTGGAGCGGACGGCGTGTATTGCGCGCGGTGAAGATCCAGCACCCATCCTCATGAACTGCTCCGGTAAGCACGCAGGCATGCTGGCGACGTGTGTGATCAATGGGTGGGACACATCTCATTACCTGCATAGTGAGCATCCGCTGCAGGTAGCCATTCGAGCTGAGTTAGAAGACCTCTCCGGCGAGAAGGTCATGGTGGTAGGCACCGACGGCTGTGGCGCACCCGTCATGGCACTCACGTTGCCGGGGTTGGCTCGGATTGCGCACAGCGCGGTGACCGCTGACCCAGGTGAACCTGCGCGCACGGTGGCCGACGCCATGCGTCACCACCCGGAATACGTCGGGGGCACGCGCCGTGACGTCACGCACTTCATGCAGCGCATTCCCGGTTTGCTCGCCAAGGACGGAGCGGAAGGTGTGTACGTGGCCGCGACAGAGGACGGTCGGGCGGTGGCCCTGAAGATGGAAGACGGTTCCGACCGCGGTCGCAATGCCGCCATGGCCGGGCTGCTGGTCACCATGGGTTTCCCTGCATCACTGTTCGAGGACTATCTGCATCAACCACTTCTTGGCGGTGGCCACCAAGTGGGATCTGTTCATTCATTGATCACTAGCGGGTGATCCAGGTGGCGGCGCAACCCACCCGATTGCTCACGCTGTTCCCCGCCACCGTCGTTGGTGTTGCCGCCATGGTGGGTACAGGTGTGTTCGTTGCTTGGAATCCCGCGTATCACTACGCGGGGTCCTGGCTGTTACTGGCATTGTTGATTGCTGCAGGTGTGGCAAGTTTCAACGCATTGTCCAATGCGCGCATGGCGCGCATTTTTCCCGTGGGTGGCGGTGGGTACGTCTACGGTCGGGAATGCGTCAGTCCGGTGGCGGGGCAATTAGCCGGATGGTTCTTCCTCGTGGGTAAAGCCGCTTCTGCCTCCGCCGCCGCCTTAGCGATCGGTGTCTACGTACTCCCGGAGCATCAGAAATGGGTCGCAGTCGCGAGCATTGGTCTGGTATTTCTGATCAACGCAATGGGCGTTCGCTATTCCGTCCGGGCCATGGTAATCCTCTTAAGCGGTGTACTCACTGTGCTGCTCAGCCTTCTCGTCGTGACATCACTCCAGTCGCCTGAGCCAGACTTCGCTGCACTCAAGTCGCCGCAGGGCCCGGTAGGTGTTCTGGCGGGTGCCGGCATTCTCTTTGTGGCATTCGCTGGGTATGCGCGCATAGCGGTGATGGGTTCTGATGTCGAGCAACCTCAGCGAACCATCCCCCGAGCCATGGGTGTGAGTCTTGTGGTCGTGCTGGTGCTGTACTCAGGGACCGCCATGGCACTCATCAGCTTTCCCGACTCCATGGAGTGGATCGCTCCCGTGGAATACCTCGCCCGGGAAGTGCACTACCCGGGTTTTGCCATCAGTGCGGCAGCCGCCCTAGCGGCAGGGTCTGCCCTGTTCGCCCTGCTGGCCGGCATGGGGCGCATGGTCGGCGCCATGTCCCTCGGTGGTCACCTGCCCCGGAGGTGGGGAGTGGTGAACAACAGACGAGTTCCGGTGGTGGCCGAGGCGGGGGTCGCGGTCATTCTCGTGGGTGTGACCCTCGCTGGATCCATCAGCATCAATCTGGCGCTGTCGGCGATCTTTGTGCTGGGGTATTACGGAGTCATTCACCTTTCCAGCATGTCGAGAATTGCGTACGCCCACGCGCCCGTGGGCCGAGGGATCCGCTGGGGGGTCCCCCTGCTCGGCCTGGCACTCAATCTGAGCGTGGTCACGGCGATCCTGGTGGTGTCGTGGTGAAATATCGGCACGCTAACTCCCGCTAGCGTCTCCGCTTGCATTTGCAAGCACTTACCGGCATACTGGTGCCATGGCCGGAATAGATGTCAGCGGACTCGGAGCATTTATCCGAGAACAACGCGACCAAGCAGAGATGTCGATTCGACAATTAGCTAAAGCTGCTGAGGTGTCGAATCCCTATCTCAGTCAGGTGGAGCGGGGACTGCGCAAGCCCAGTGCGGAGATTTTGGGCCGCATTGCTCAGGGCTTACGTATTTCCGCGGAGACGTTGTATGTCCAAGCCGGCATATTGAGTGAGCGGGCCGGAGATGACGCGGTCACCTCGGCCATTGCCTCAGATCGCACCATCTCCGAGAGACAACGCACCACCCTGCTTCAGATTTACGCGGCCTTCCAGGCGGAGAACGCAGCGGCACACAAAGACGACCCTTCCGCTCCAGCAGAAACACATCACGAGGACAAGGAATAACAATGGACGAGAACACAATGGACGAGAACATGACCACCGAGACTAAGAAGACTTTCTTCGGTATCACTATCCCCGCCGTAGAACTCCCTCACTTCGAGTTACCCAAGGTCGAGATGCCCAAGGTTGAGCTGCCCAAATTCGACATGCCGAAGTTCGAGATGCCCTCCGTGGAATTTCCCTCGGTGGACCGCACATCCTTTACTGAGGTGGCGGACACGGTGAAGAACATGGCGTCAGAGACCCTGCTGACCGCGACACAGACGGCGACAAAGGTGCGTAATAGCGCTGCACACACCGTCACCTTGGTCCGTGAGGCAGTCGGCGTTTAGTAGCGCAATTACTTCGTCTCACTCTTAATTTCACGTCGCGAGCCCTGCCGATAAGGCGGGGCTCGCGGCTGTCAGTTAGCATTTCAGCATGGGTCTTGACGGTCTGGTTGTTCTGGTGCTGTGGGCAATACTGCTGGCCGTTAAGGCGTTTGCGCTCGTTGATTGCGTGCGGCGGCCCGCCGACTATTTCCCTTACCTGGGACGGCAAACCAAAATGTTGTGGGTTGCGTTAACCGCCGTGTCCTTGGTAGCCGGATTGGCACCGAATCTGACCATGTCCATTTTTGGAATTGCCGGAACAATTGTTTCGTTGATTTACCTGCTAGATATCCGCCCGAAAATGATCGAGATAACCGGCAAAAAGTTCTAACTTTCCAGCGCAATGCGAATGCGCCGGAACCCCTTGCCTTTGTTCTCTATCTTCACAACCTTCATGGCACCGATCTGAGCGGTGCTCGCCACGTGCGTTCCGCCATCTGCTTGGACGTCGAGACCGTTGATATCCACTATTCGAACAATCTCAATGGTGGGCGGTAGCAAGTTGGACGCCGTGCGAATAATGTCGGGGATAGCAAAGGCTTCTTCCCGCGCTAATTCATAAGCGGTGATCGCCCGGTTATTCGCTACTTCCGCATTGCACGCTTGCTCAATGGATTCTTTAAACCCCTCGGGGATTGCGTCCAGGTTGAAGTCCAGCCGGCCGGTGAGTGGATCCATGTTGGAACCAGTGACCAATGCACCAAAGTCACGGAAGACAACGCCGGAGAGCAGGTGCAGCCCGGAATGGGTGCGCATCAGAGCGAACCGTCGGTCATTTTCTAAGGCACCGTGGACCGCGGTGCCCACCGGAGGGACGGGGTCCCGCTCAGCTGGAACAAGCCAGAGATCGTCTTTCCGGCGAATGTCCACGATCCGGGTTTGCACGCCATTCCACAGCAACACGCCGTGATCCGGTGGTTGACCCCCGCCACCGGGATAGAACGCGGATCGGTCCAGGACAATCCCGAGTTCCGGATCGGTGGCCAGCACAACCGCTTCCCAGTCGCGAATATCTGAGTCGTCGAGTTCCAGTCGGTCCGTGCGACCGTGCAGCGACACTGTTTACTTCTTGCCTTGGTTGGCTACGGCGGCTGCTGCTTCCTTGGCTGCCTCCGGATCCAGATACTCACCACCGGGAACGATTGGTTTGAGGTTCTTGTCCAGTCGGTAAACCAAAGGAATTCCTGTCGGAATGTTGAGCGCGGCAATATCCGAATCAGAAATTCCATCCAGGTGTTTCACTAGCGCGCGCAGTGAATTGCCATGCGCCACAACAAGTACGCGTTCATGGTTGCGCAGATGCTCGGCCACAATCACGTCTTCCCAGAATGGAATGAGTCGTTTCACAACGTCAGCGAGGCATTCGGTGGTGGGGACTGCCTCTGGTGGTAGCGCCGCATACCGAGGATCGGAATTTTGCGCGTACTCACTGGTCGGATCAATCGGCGGTGGGGGAGTGTCGTAGGAGCGGCGCCACAGCATGAACTGTTCCTCGCCGTACTCTGCCAAAGTTTGCGCTTTGTCTTTGCCTTGGAGCGCACCGTAGTGACGCTCGTTGAGTCGCCAGTTACGAACAACAGGGATCCACAGTCGCTCGCAGGCATTAAGCGCCAGTTGTGACGTTTTAATAGCGCGCTGCAGCAGAGACGTGAACACCACATCTGGTTCCAGGCCAGCTGCTTTGATCAACTCGCCTCCGCGCTTCGCCTCGGCGCGACCCTTCTCGGTGAGGTCAACATCCACCCAACCGGTGAACAAGTTCTTTTCATTCCACTCGGATTCACCGTGGCGGAGCAGGATCAGGGTGTAGGCGGTTTCACTCATGTCGCCTATCTTGCCGGATCAGTCCTGGTGTTCAAGAATGTGGGCGAAGGCCGCGAGATTCGCGGTGGATTCACCCCGGGAAACTCGCCACTGGTATTCCTTTTTGATTGCTGTCGCAAAACCCAACTCCAGGATGGTGTTAAACGAGGAGTCCGAGTACTGGGCAACACAGCCAATAATCCGATCAACTTCCGCTGCCGTGACAGCGGCGAGGGGGACCTTCCCGGCTAAATAGATATCCCCGTGGTGGTCCACCGCGAATGACACCGCATACATTTTCATGTTGCGCTCCAGCAGCCAGCGGTACACCTCTTCTGCGTTGTCGTCGGGGTGACGTGCAACAAATGCGTTGATGGTGAGTGCGCTATCCCCCACGCTGAGTGAGCAGGTTGTGGTTAGTTTCTTCTCACCAGGAATGGTCACAACAATGATGTTGTTGGTGCGTTCAAAAACAAGCTGCGACTCGGTCAAATACGACTCAATAATGGCCAGCGCAGATGTGGGATCAGTCATGGGTGCCCAGGGTCACATGGAGTTCGGTGGAGTTGGGTGAATAGGACTGCAAGGCTAGCGAGTAGGACTTGAGTAAACCTGCTGTTGTGTTCTCCCATCCGAAGGACGCCGCATGCATACGCGCACCCGCGGACAGTTCCTTGCGGTGCACCGGATTCAGAATCAGTTGATTCAAGACATGGGAGTAGGCAATGGGGTTGTGGCCTTGGATCAGTCGTCCACTGACGTGATCCGATACCGCGGTTGTGAGCCCGCCAACGGCAGCGGCCACCACGGGGGTGCCACAGGCCTGGGACTCCACGGCCACCAGACCAAAGGACTCGGAGTAGGACGGGACAACGGTGAGGTCAGCGGCTCGGTACCACTGAACCAGGGTTTCGCGGGAGCCGGGCGGTTCAAAACGAACGAGATCGCTAATGCCTAGGTCGTGGGCCAGGGTGGACAAGGACTCGGGGTGCTCGAGCCCACTGCCAGAAGCGCCACCGCAAATGACCACCACAAGTGAGCTACGTATTTCCGGTCGCATGGCCACCAGTTCCGCTGCAGCACGGATCAAAATATCGGGAGCTTTCAGCGGCTGGATCCGCCCGACATACAGCAACACGGTGGCATCGAGTTCAACATCAAGGAGTTTGCGTGCTTCCGATTTTGATCCCGGGGAGAACATGTGCAGGTCAACGCCGGGGTTAACCACGTCAATGCGGTGCGGATCCGCGTTATACAGATCGACCAGTTGTTGTGCCTCCACTTCCGTGTTGGCCACCAACCGCTGTGCGGCGGCAACTACCTGTTGCTCGCCAATGATTCTCATTTCCGGCTCGGGTCGGTCCCCTTGGGCCAGATCCAAATTCTTGACGCGTCCCATGGTGTGCATGGTGTGCACGAGTGGCACGCGCCACCGTTCGGAGGCAAGCCAGCCCACTTGCCCCGATAGCCAGTAGTGGGAATGAATGAGGCCGTAATACCCCTCTGGCTTAGCGGCTTCCGCCCGCATAACACCGGCGGTGACCGCGCAGAGTTGACCGGGGAGGTCGTTTTTCATGAGACCTTCATACGGTCCAGCGGTGATGTGTTGCACCGTGACGCCCGGCGCTAATTCCACCGACGGTGGAAGTGCAGATGTTGTTGCCCGAGTGAAGATATCTACTTCAACACCGGATTGCGCAAGTCGCTTGGCTGTCTCCACGACATAGACGTTCATTCCACCGGCGTCACCGGTCCCTGGTTGATCAAGTGGTGAAGTATGAATGGAGAGAACTGCAACGCGGTCGGGAAGCATGGCGTGTGCCTAGTTAGCTAACGACACGGCAACGTATGGCTCTCCCGTGACAATGGTCACCACTCGCTTCGAGACAGACACCGCGTGGTCGGCATAACGCTCATAAAAACGAGAGAGCAAGGTTACGTCAATAGCTTCTTCAACACCGTACCTCCACGACGGTGACAACACAATGGTGAAGAGCTCGCGGTGTAAGCGATCCATTTCCTCGTCGTGGCGAGCAATGTCAGCACACAGGAATACATCTTTTGTTGCAATGACCGATCCGGTCTTGTTCACAATTGCCTCGGCTAGCCCACCCATTTCCGCGAAGGTGCCACGCACCTCTTGGGGGACCGCGACTTTGGGGTGGCGCATACGTGCCTGCTTGGCAACATGCTCGGCCAAGTCACCCATACGCTCCAACGAACTCGAGATTTTCATGTACCCCAGAATGCTGCGCAAATCAGATGCCACCGGCGCTTGGAGGGCAACAAGTTCAAAGCAGCGCTCTTCAATACTGGCGGTGAGCGTGTCCACTTTGGCATCGAAATCAATGACTGCTTCAGCGAGATGCAGATCCGCGTCCAAGAGTGCCTGGGTAGCACGGTTCATGGCGGAGCCCACAAGTCGCGTGACCTCAACAAGATCACTGTTGACGTTCTCGAGTTGCTCGTAATAGGTCTGCCGCATGAGGACTCCGTTTCCTTGATCGGCTCAACTTTACGCCGTGGACCGGAATGCTGCCTCTCCCGTGGGGAAACTCCCGTTATTGACCAGTTTCCACCGGGCTGAGTGAACTGGTGGCATACGCCGGGTGAACAGTAGGAGCAATTAGCGGAATGTTGTCCTAACTTTGGCGTGTTCGCGCCGTGCGTGGCGATTCGGGTTGTCGACGGCGCTCTATCCTGTGCTACGTGGCACTACGCAAAAAGGGGACACCGGACGAGGACACCCCGCGCACACCGGCTATTTACCCGGCTGTCTCTGAGGAGATCGTGCGAATCCTGTCGATCCTGCCCTCGGCCTCCCTGGTGGTCGCCCCTGATGGTGTTGTCCTGCGAGCCAGTTCCCGCGCGTTGACTCTGGGGATTGTCAATCGCAGCGTGGTCGCTGTCCCTGACATTGTGGACATTGTGGGCAAGGTGGCCGACGACGGATCCCCGCGGGAGCAAACTCTGCGGGTGCGTCGCCCACCACTGGGTCGCGAGCTCCTGGAGGTGCGGGTTCGGGTTGCTCCCTTGAGTTCCGGTGCGATTTTGGTCCTCATAGATGACCTTGCGGAGGAGCGCCGTGTTGACGCGGTGCGACGCGATTTTGTGGCGAACGTCAGTCACGAGTTGAAAACACCGGTGGGCGCCCTCTCGATTCTGGCCGAGGCGGTGTTGAGTTCTGCGGACGACCCCGAGCAGGTTCAACATTTCGCGGAAAAGATGCAGACAGAAGCCAAGCGCATTGGCAGTCTGATTCAAGACGTTATTGATCTGTCTCGTTTGCAAAGCGACGATCCCATGAACCGTGCGGAACTCGTGGACACAGATCAACTGATCAACCGCGCAATCGAAGAGGTTCGGACAATCGCGACCGGTTTGGACATTGAGATTATTCGCGGCGAGGAAATCGATGCTCCACTGCTGGGAGATCGCGGCCAGTTGTTGACCGCGCTGCGCAACTTGTTAACAAACGCGATCAGTTACTCCGCCGCGAACACCCGCGTGTCGGTGACAGCGCGTGAGGTTGACGGGATTGTTGAAATCTCGGTCAAGGACGCGGGAATTGGCATTCCGCCGCACGATCTCGACAGAATTTTCGAACGGTTCTACCGAGTCGACCCGGCGCGTTCACGCGGAACGGGTGGCACGGGATTGGGATTGGCCATTGTCAAGCATGTGTGTCAAAACCACGGTGGCGAGTGCACTGTCTGGTCTGAGGTAGGGACAGGTTCCACCTTCACCTTGCGGATACCTGCTTATAACCCCATGTTGGAGCAATCGCGTGAAGCCCAGGAGTTCACCGTGGATACGCTGTCTGTTGTGAAAGGTCGATCACTGTGACTCGCGTGCTGGTCGTTGAGGACGAGGACTCCTTCTCTGACGCATTGTCTTTCATGTTGCGCAAAGAGGGCTACGAAGTATTCGTTGCGGCGGACGGCAATGCGGCTCTCACTGAATTCGATAAGCATGGTCCAGACTTGATCTTGCTCGACCTCATGCTTCCGGGAATTTCCGGCACCGAGGTGTGTCGCACTATTCGGGGTAAGTCCTCCGTCCCCATCATCATGCTCACCGCCAAAGACGGTGAAGTGGACAAGGTCGTGGGACTCGAATTAGGTGCGGACGACTACGTGACCAAGCCCTTCTCGTCCCGCGAATTACTCGCCCGCATTCGCGCAGTACTGCGCCGCCATGGCGAACAAGAGGAGTTGCTCCCCCCAACTGTTGAAGCAGGTGGGGTACGCATTGATATTGAGCGTCACGTTGTGTCTGTGCGCGGAACAAATATCACCATGCCACTCAAAGAGTTTGACCTTCTAGAGTTCTTGGTACGCAATTCGGGCCGAGTACTCACCCGCAATCAATTAATTGACCGAGTGTGGGGCGCTGACTACGTGGGGGATACCAAGACACTCGACGTCCACATCAAGCGTTTGCGCGCCAAGATTGAAGAGGATCCCGCAAACCCGGTGCATATCCTCACTGTGCGCGGACTCGGATATAAGTACGAGATCTGATCTCACCCCCGCATCTGCCCCACTTCCTTGCTACTGTCCACTCCGTGATTTCCCCGTGGTAGGTCTCGGCACGATCCTCAATGTGGCGGCCATTGCTATTGGTTCGTTGATCGGCATTGCGCTCGGTAACCGTCTGCCCGAACGCACGCGCGCTGTTGTGACCGACTCACTCGGAATGCTGGTGCTGGTTATTGCGGCGCTGAACATCATGTCCCTGCGTGACCAGGCCTGGGTGGATGCTGTCGGTGGGTCTGCCACCCTGCTGATCATTTTGGGTTCACTCATTGCCGGCGGGATTATTGGCTCACTCCTGCGCATTGAGACCCGCATGGAAGCACTGGGCGGATGGCTCCAGAGCAAGTTCTCCTCCGGAGACAGTTCCGCAGGTCGCGCTCGCTTCATTGAAGGTTTTGTTGATGCGAGTTTGATTTTCTGTATTGGACCACTCGCCATTTTGGGCGCGCTCAGTGACGGTCTGGGTCTAGGTATTGATCAGTTGGCATTGAAGTCAGCCCTGGACGGTTTTGCGTCGATTGCATTCGCAGCCACCATGGGGTGGGGTGTGTTGGCATCAGCACTTGCCGTCGGTATTTATCAAGGTGCAGTGACCGTCATTTCCTACTTCGCCGGTGCGTTCCTCACCGAAGCCTTGGTGGCCTCGATTACCGCCACCGGTGGAGTACTCCTGATCGGGGTTGGGTTGAGAGTGTTGCGTATTAAATCCGTGGCCGTGGGGGATCTGCTTCCCGCATTGATCATTGCCCCACTGCTGACATTGCTTGTTGCCAATTTCGTTTAATTTGTTTGCGAGGAAGGGGAGTCATGAAAGCACCGGCATTCACGTTGGCAGATCAGAACGGTCAGCGCGTGAAACTGTCAGACTTTGCCGGCCAGCGAGTGATTCTGTATTTCTATCCCGCGGCCATGACTCCTGGCTGCACCAAGCAGGCCTGTGATTTCACCGACAACCTCGGTGTTTTGCGCACCGCCGGTTACCAGGTGGTTGGAATTTCACCAGACTCGGTGGACAAGCTCGCGGAATTCACCGAGATCGAAAAATTAGGTATCACTTTGCTCAGTGATCCCGATAAAAAAGTAATGACAAAGTACGGGGCATTTGGTGAAAAGAAGTTATACGGGAAAGTCGTGACCGGGGTTATTCGGTCCACTTTTATTATCGATGCCCAAGGAAATATTGAACGTGAGTTTCGTAATGTGAAAGCAACCGGTCACGCGGCCAAACTCATGCGTGACCTGGGGATCAATTAACGGTTACGCCCCGCCGGGAGCGATCCCTTCGTAGACACCGGTCGGTGGCACGGTCAATACCTGCATCTCGACGGCGCCAGCTTTTTCGAACTGCAAAATAACGGGCACATAGGAACTAATCGGCACGGTGAGCGCGATCGTGTTGACGTAATGAACGGAATCCCACCCGAAGGACACGGAGTTGTTGGCTGGGATCTCGACAGAGGTGCCCACGATTTCTGCTGGCTGTCCGTTGATTTGGGCTTGAACCAGAGTGTCACCCTCGGGACCAAAGTTTGCGATCCGCATGAGCAGTGTTCCGGTGGTGGCGACTCCCTGCACCAGGGTGGCGTTGTCGACCGACAGCGTGCCAATGGTGGCCTGGGCGCCGTTGCCGGGCGCCGTGGTCGATTGAACATTGGTGGATGCCTGTAGTCCGTTGTAGCAGCCGGTTGTCCCGGGGATTATCAGGGCGAGTCCGGCAGTGGCCAACGCGATTTTGGCGCCGCGGCGGCGTGGGCTGCGGGTCGAGGGTTGGGCGGGTGCTTGACGGTGGGTGAATGTCACACGGGGAGGATACCGGCTCGGGGGTTTCCCTCGCGATTCGACGGTGGAATGCGGGCAAAAATCACTGCCTCGGGCTGGTCAATGTGCCCGTGGTAAAGTTGGGGACTCTGAAAGGGGTTCATTCATATGGCTTTTAAGGTCGGCGAAACAGTTGTCTACCCCCATCACGGGGCCGCACTCATTGAAGCGGTCGAGATGCGAAAAATTAAAGGTGAGGATCGGGAGTACCTGGTCCTACGGGTCGCCCAGGGTGATCTGACCGTTCGCGTCCCCTCGGACAACGTCGATCTTGTAGGCGTCCGCGACGTTGTGGACGCAGCCGGACTGGACCGCGTTTTTGGCGTGTTGCGCCAGCCCTACACCGAGGAACCCACCAACTGGTCGCGCCGCTACAAGGCGAACCTGGAGAAGTTGTCCTCCGGTGACGTGATCAAGGTTGCTGAGGTTGTGCGTGACCTCTGGCGCCGGGAGCAGGATCGCGGGCTCTCCGCGGGTGAGAAGCGCATGTTGGCCAAGGCTCGTCAGATCCTGGTCAGCGAGCTGGCACTGGCTGAGAAGACCGACGAAGTTAAGGCAGAGGAAATGCTGGACGAGGTACTCGCCTCTTAAATTCAGGAAAAATCTCCTGATCGAAAGTTGGGGAATTGACCCGAACTGCCGTGTTGGTGCCCGCTGCTGGCCGAGGCGAACGCCTCGGTCCGGGTACACCCAAAGCATTACGCGAACTGGCCGGTGTGCCCATGTTGGTGCACGCGGTCCACGCGCTCGCCGCCAGCCCCGCGGTTGATTTAGTGGTGATCGCGGCGCCCGAGTCCGACGTTGATTTTGTCACCGGACTGCTCGGGCGTTCCAGTTTCAGTGCAGAGGTCAGTGTTGTTGCGGGGGGTTCCACGCGCCAAGAGTCCGTGGCACGTGCCCTGATCACCCTTCCCCCCGACGTGGATGTTGTGTTGGTCCATGATGCCGCTCGTCCGTTGGTCCCCGTGGAAATGGTGACCAGCGTGGTGGCGAGTGTGCGGCAGGGTCACGACTGCGTGATCCCGTGCCTCCCGGTGACGGACACGATCAAGGAAGTTAATGACGTAGATCAGGTGACCCGCACCGTGGATCGCGAGTCGTTGCGCGCTGTTCAAACCCCCCAGGGATTCACTCGGACGGTATTGCAGCAAGCGCATGCAGGTGCCGATCCTGACAATGCGCGGACAGACGACGCAGGCTTAGTGGAATCCATGGGTGTTCCGGTGCACGTTATTCCCGGTCACGCGGAAGCGTTAAAAATCACTCGACCATTTGACATCACGATCGCTGAAGCGATCATTGCGAAACGGAGATCCAGTGGCTCCATCAGCTGACGGTGCGCGCCTCCCCTTGGTGGGGATTGGTACGGACGTGCACGCCTTTGATCCACAACGGCCGTTGTGGCTAGCCGGACTGTTGTGGCCAGGTGAGCCCGGTCTCGCTGGGCACAGCGATGCGGATGTTGCCTCCCATGCTCTCTGCGATTCATTGCTCTCCGCCGCTGGACTTGGTGACCTAGGTGCCGTTTTTGGCACCAGCGACCCGCAGTGGTCTGACGCATCTGGAGTGTCTCTGCTCAACCACACCGCTCAGTTGGTTCGGGAG
>JAIOWY010000002.1:0-36308 GCA_021741845.1 Candidatus Nanopelagicales bacterium | reverse complement strand
CCGAACGTGCGGGGGGGAATAACTGTCATGACTTCGTTGACCGCATGCTGCGTGAGGAATGCCCGCGCCCAAGTGGGGCCTCCCTCGAGTAGCACATGGCGCACACCCCGACCGGCTAAATCAGCCAGAATTTCATTCGCCTCAGCTTTTCGGTAGTGCACCAACTCACCACCCGGCGACGTGAGTACCTGAGCATCTGAGGGAATCTCTGAATTTCCCACAACAACCCGCACCGGCTGACGCTCCCGCAAGGCACCTGCTTGATCGCGAGCGGTGAGTACCGGATCATCAATTCGAATCGTGTTCATGCCCACCACGATCGCGTCAACGTCGGCGCGCAATTGGTGAGTCGATTGATGGGAGGTCGGACCGCTGATCTGAGTTCGCTCACCCACCGCTGCAGCCACCCGTGCATCAAGGGTTTGGGCAAACTTCCATGTCACCCAGGGCTTTCCCGTGGTGACCCAATGAGTCCAAACACGGTTCACGTGGTGGGCGCGGTCACTTAATACTCCGCCCACAACAGCGACACCAGAATCCATGAGGTGTGTGCCCCCACCCCCGGCTTCCTCCGTGGGATCGGCTTGGGCATATGTGACAGAAGTCAACCCGGCATCGAGGATCGCTGCCGTACACGGTCCTGTCCTCCCATGATGGCAACAAGGCTCCAACGTGACATAAATATGCCCACCGAGCGCCAATGGTCCAGCTTGCGTAATGGCCATAACCTCCGCGTGGGGAGTTCCCGCACCGTGATGAAACCCCTCGCCGACAATCACCCCGTCTCGGACAATGACGGCACCAACACGTGGGTTGTCGGAGATCGGTCCCTGGAGGGCGAGCTCAAGTGCTCGCTCCATATAGCCCATCGAATCAGATGACATTACCCCTCATGCACTAACTGAGAAAGACGCATCACTTCCGCTGCTGGGTCAATCGAGCCATACACACTGGACCCGGCAACAAAAACATTTGCACCTGCGTCGCGACATTCCACAATGGTGTCGGCACTCACGCCACCGTCCACTTCAATCCACATGTCCGCACCGGTTAATTCACGCGCCCTGCGCACCTTGGGAAGCATGTCCCGCATGAAGGCTTGACCGCCAAATCCGGGTTCGACCGTCATGATGAGAATCATGTCAACGAACGGAACCACACCCGCGATGGCATCAATATCCGTGCCCGGCTTGAGCGCTACCGCGGCGCGTGCACCAGCAGAGCGGATGTTCTGCGCCAAGGAAACTGGCTCGCGAGCGGCCTCAATGTGAAATGTCACAGAAAATGCACCCGCTTCTGCATACCCTGGCGCCCACCTATCAGGGTCATCGATCATTAAATGAACATCAGCACGTAATGAGGTTTGCTCAATTACACTGCGGACCACCGGTAAACCAAAAGTGAGATTCGGAACAAAATGATTGTCCATGACATCAAGATGAATCATGTCGGCTACACCGTCAACGAGTGAGATTTCAGCGCTCAGTCGACCGAGGTTGCTATTGAGCACACTGGGTGAGATCAACATAGGCTCACACTAGCCACCGCGCCTCTGCTCAGTCGGGGTGGCACGGTGACTTAACGGCGGCGAAGCAGCGCAAAGAACATGGCGTCAGTTCCGTGAACATGTGGCCACAATTGAACTGTCGGCCCTGACCCGAGGTCGCTCACTCCGGGAAAGAGTGGGCGAGCATCCTCGAGCGCAACATCTGAACGCTGTTCAAGGACCGATCCGAGTATCCCCTGGGTTTCGTCGACATGTGGCGAGCAAGTGACATAACAAATGACTCCCCCACTCCGAGTGCTATCAATGGCAGCCATCAGCAACTCTTCCTGCAGGGGGTTGAGATCGCGCAAGTCCGACTCACTTTTTCTCCACCTGGCTTCCGGTCGACGACGCAGTGCGCCCAACCCTGTGCATGGAGCATCGACAAGAACGCGGTCAAAGAAGATATTTTCCCACGGGCGGTTGCGTGAATCGCCAATCAGCACTCGAGTATCCGGCTGAACTATGTTGAGTACCAATGTTGCCCGGTGCTCATGCAACTCCACCGCGGTAAAACTCACACCCTCAGGCACAGAATCAGAAATGAGTGCAGCTTTGCCACCGGGTCCCGCACACATGTCCAGCCAAGCTGCCTCCCGGCCGTGCGGTTGGGCGAGAAGAAAGGCTTGCGCAACTAACTGACTACCTTCGTCTTGAACTATGAGATCGAGAGACTTCCCAGCGATCAGATCCGACGGGATGACCGAGTCAACGACCCGCGCCACCGGACTCCATTGGCCCGGCACCGTTCCTTCGATTGCCAATTCACCAGAACGAACGGCAAGGACCGGTTTTGCCGGTTCATTATTCGAGGTCATTAACTCAGCTACCTCAGCAGCATCCCGACCATGGGAGTCGAGCGCCTCGCGATAGGAATCGACAATCCACTGTGGATGGGAGTACCGCAGGCTGAGATCCGTAGGTTCCGGTAATCCCGCATCCCGTGCGCGGATAAGACAATGCAAGATCGCATTCACAAAACCCGCACGTGCCTGGGCCTGCCCAGGTGAGGATTTTTCTCGGATCAATTGGACAGTCGAATCGACAGCTGCATGGTCTGGCACCCGCATGGCCACCACTTGATGAACCCCCAGGCGGAGAACATCGAGGACCTCCGGCTCGATTGCGCTCACTTCACGATTCGCACAATCCTGAATGTAATGGTCATAGAGCATTTGATTTCTTAGAACGCCGTACGCCAATTCCACTGTGAAAGCAGCGTCGCGCCCATGCAGTGCAAATTTACGTAATACCTGCGCCAGTGCGAGGTTGGCATATGCGCCGTCATCGCGCACCAGCCGGAGTAGCTCCAGTGCGGCCAACCGAGGTTGATCGTGAGTAGTCATTCCAGACGACCTGATGTTGTGGTCAGTCCTCGCGCCCAGTCTGCCGCCAGCATGCTTCGCCGCCCCTGTGGTGTGACTACCTCCAACTGGACCGGCTGCGATCCGGTACCCACGAGTACTCGTGCGCGTTCAATGAGCAATGACCCTGGCACCATAGGTGCTTCCGTTACAGGTGCTTCCGATGTGAGCGTTACTGGACCCACTCCAAGCCGGATCGGGTCCTCACCCGGGACGGTATAGGTGGTCCACGCACCAGGCACCGGTGTCATGGCGCGCACCCTTCGATCGATGTCCCCTGCCGGCTTGGTCCAATCAATGCGTGCATCTGTCTTGGTGATCTTGGGTGCATAGGAGATGTCGTCACTGCCCTGAGGTTGAGGTTGTAGTTTCCCGGCACCCAGCGCATCAAGGCTTTGGGTGAGAAGTACAGAGCCTGCATCCGCGAGTCGAGCAAGAAGCTCGCCTGCTGTATCCCGAGGACGAATTACCTCAGTTACCGTCCCCAAAATATTGCCGGTGTCCATACCCGAGTCCAAGATAAATGTTGTCGCACCGGTGATCTGCTCACCGGACCACAGAGCATGTTGGACAGGGGCCGCACCCCGATACATCGGGAGTAAAGAGAAATGGAGATTCACCCATCCGTGGGGAGGAATGCCTAGCATGTCCGCGGGAATTATTTGCCCGTAGGCAACGATCGGGATGCAATCGGGAGCTAACGCCGCTAATTCCTCGGCCGCTTCGGGAACAGATACCGGCGACAGCACGGGGATACCGGCGTCCTGCGCGTACCGTTGCACGGCACTCGGTGCTAGCGCCCGTCCGCGCCCTGTGGGCGCTGGGGGCTGAGTGAGCACGGCCACGACCTCATGATGTGAACGCACCAAAGAGTCCAAGGATGGTAAAGCAGCCTCTGGGGTTCCAGCAAAAACTAATTTCACGCTAGAGCCACTGAGAGGATAGGCCGTGCGGGCTGGGTTTAATAATTGTGTCGGCACCAAACCACTCCGCGGCACGTATTTCCTTCATGGCGGCCTTGCGTGCTTCGGGATCAAGTCGATCAATGAAAATAATTCCGTCTAAGTGATCGGTTTCATGTTGCACACAGCGGGCCATCAGATCCGACCCCACCAATTCAATAGGTTCGCCGTACATGTTGAAGCCCTTGGCAACCACGGACAGTGCTCTCGGGGTGTCATAAGCCAATCCTGGGAGAGATAGGCATCCCTCCTCGCCGATCTGCTGTTCCTCGGACAAGTCGAGGGTGGGGTTGACAACATGCCCCAGCTCGTCATCTACCCAATAGGTGAAGACACGAAGCGAAACACCTAGTTGCGGTGCAGCAAGCCCTACGCCCGGAGCTTCCATCATGGTGTCAGTCAAATCAGCGACCAGCTTGCGAAGCTCCTTATCAAATGTAGTCACTTCGGCGGCTGGAGTTCGCAGCACAGGATCCCCAAAAATCCGAATGGGCTGGACAGTCATGCCGAGAGTCTAGGTCATGGGTGAACTGATCAGAAATCCCTCGGATCGATACGAATCTGAACATGCCCGCTGTGCGAATCGGCCGAACGTATGCGCGTAATACGCGTGAGTTCCTGGGTCAATCTCCGTCCTTCGGAGCGAGCAACCAGGAGAAAAGCTCGAACCTTGTCCGACTCCTCGACGGGGCCAAGGATTCTCATTGTTGATAATTCGGCGACCGAGGATATCTCTGAGATGACCTGATCAATGTCTTTCCGTGTTCCGTTGAGTTGGGCAACCCGAAAGTGTGGTGGCAAATGGGCTTGATCTCGTTCCGCGAGTTCCCGTCGAGCAGCCCACGGCGCATCCCACCGACTGACAGATTGCACCACTCGATCCTCCGCCGGGGCAACAATCACGATCTCCGCACCTGGTGCTGCGAGCACGGCCGCACCAAAAACACGCCGTATTAACGATTCCTGCGCTAAGAGGGAGATGGCTGTCGTTGTGGCGTCGAGGACAATAACGGCTCGATATCCACCGTGAGCGATCGGTTCGGCACCCGGCGTTGCGACAACAATTCTGCTCCCGCCGTCCACGGAGTTAATCATTTTCTCTGATTGCGACCAGAGCACAGGGACTCCGGGGAATGCTCGTCCAATCTCTTCTGCCGTTCGTTCCGCTCCAATGGAGAGTGCGCGGATATCGCGTCCACCGCAGGAGCATCTCCACTGGGACGAGCCACATCGTTGACAGTGGACGGTTCGTTCAGCACCGGATCGCTCAATGGTCATTCCGCCACCGCACTGACACACGGCCCGCTCACCACATTCCTTACACACGAACGCCGAGATGTAGCCCTTGCGTGCCACCTGGATCAACACGGGCCCGTGTTCCACAGCCGCTTTGACCGCTAGCCAGGCCTTGTGCGGAATACGGGCACGCGCAGGGTCCCGCTCGGAATCCTCCGGGTACATGCCGCGGATCCTTCCTTGGACAGCTTTGCGCGCCGGTTCACTGGGATTGATCTCGCGAGCCCACTGGGCATCGCACCAGGATTGAGTAACAACAGAACGACTGTGCCCTCCAACGATTAACGAGCAATCATGTTCGTGGCTGCGCATGGCAGCGACTTCCCGTGCGTCCCAATAGGGTGCATGCGGTTCAGAGAGATTGTCATTGCCGTCGTCCCACACAATGAGTAAGGAAAGATTGTGCACCGGCGCGAAAATAGCCGATCGAGTGCCGATCACTAGAGAACTTCTGCCTTCAATAACGTCAACGAAAGCTGAGTAGCGTTGAGCCGCCCCCCGTTCCGCTAATAAGAGAGTCGGGTTGAATTCCCGGCACACCTCAGCAAGGGCGGCAACATCTTTAGCGTCCGGCACAACAACCAGGACGCCTCTGGTGGAATCCCCGGTGAGAGCCGCATTGATCAATTCCCGAATCTCACCACGCCAGTCTGAAGCAGGCGCCGACGTCCAACATCCTCGGACGTGTGCACCGGTCCGCACGTGACTCACCAACCATTCACCATGGTCGTATGCATCCCACGCGTGGGGATCGCCATTCGTGATGACCGGCTCCACTTCCGAACGCTGAGGGACCGCTTTCCCGTGCTTTGTGGGAACAGCTGCACGAATCACGTCCCAGAGTAGGCCGGCATATCTCTCGGTCACGGCCATCACCAGCTCGAGCGTCTCGGGCGTGAGAGCTGGGCCGATCACCCGCTCAATGGGAGATAGTCGCTCGTATTCGGAGGACTCCACTCGATTCACGATGACTGCGTCGGTGAGTTTGCCGCGGAATCGAACACGAACTTTGGCGCCCACCCGAGCCGTTGCGTCGAGACTCTCTGGAACCAGGTAATCGAAATCTCGATCCAAATGCGCGACGGGTATATCGACTCGCACCTGAGCTATCGGAGCCGTTGCAGCAGCAGCAAGAACTTTCTTTGCCGTGCTGCGTGCCTGCGCTGCCCGCCGCTTGACACTACCGGGGTCTGCAACGAGCAGCAGTTGCTCTTGCCCCGATTCCACTACAGTCCAGCAGCAGCACGCAGTTGATCAGCGCGATCTACTCGCTCCCACGTGAAATAGCCGTCAACTGCGGGGCGACCAAAGTGTCCGTAAGCAGCAGTTTTCCGATAAATCGGACGCAGTAAATCGAGATCCCGAATGATGGCCGCTGGGCGAAGGTCGAAAACGTCAAGAACAGCTTCTTGGATTTTCTCGTCACTCACAACACCCGTGCCAAATGTCTCCACAAAGACACCAACGGGGTGAGCTTTGCCGATTGCATAGGCAACCTGGACTTCGCATCGAGTTGCCAGCCCTGCAGCCACAACATTTTTCGCCACCCAGCGCATGGCATACGCAGCAGAGCGGTCAACTTTTGACGGATCCTTGCCGGAAAAGGCACCCCCGCCGTGTCGTGCCATGCCGCCGTAAGTGTCGACAATGATCTTGCGCCCGGTTAAGCCCGCATCTCCCATGGGCCCACCAACAACGAAGTTTCCGGTGGGGTTCACGAGCAATCGATAGTTGGACGAGTCCAGGTCTACCTCCGCCAAAATCGGATCCACGACAAATTTGCGCACATCAGGTGCCAGCTGAGTATCAAGATCAATACCTTCTTCGTGCTGGCTGCTGACAACAATGGTGTCAATGCGTACGGGTTTATCGTTTTCGTCGTAGGCGATTGTTACCTGCGTCTTGCCATCCGGGCGCAAATACGCCATCTGTCCTGACTTGCGCACCGCAGAAAGCTGCTCAGCCAATTTGTGTGCCAACGAGACGGGCAACGGCATGAGTTCGGGAGTGTCCGTGCAGGCGTAGCCAAACATTAGACCTTGATCTCCGGCACCCTGCCTGTCGAGCGGGTCAGCACTGTGACCCTCGCGCTCCTCAATGGCATCGTTAACACCCTGCGATATATCGGGCGACTGTTGACCGATGGATACCGAGATACCACACGAAGCGCCGTCAAACCCTTTGATAGAACTGTCGTAACCAATATCGAGCACAGTGTCGCGCACAAGCGCCATGACATCAGCAAAGCCTTCTGTGGTGACTTCTCCAGCCACATGTACTTGGCCGGTGGTGAGCATTGTTTCCACCGCAACTCGACTTGTGGGGTCTTGACGCAAGAGGTCGTCGAGGATGGCATCGCTGATCTGGTCGGCCATTTTGTCGGGATGGCCTTCGGTGACCGATTCTGATGTAAACAAGCGCTGAGTCACAGGACTCCCCTTTTCTGGTGGTCAGGTACTAACGATCAAAGCCTGAGTCTAATGGCGGAAGGAGGTGCGTAAGCCGAGTGACCACGGCGTGTGCAGCGGAAATCTTGGAGCCAGCGAAACTGAGGTAATCACCATTTTTTTCCACAATGGCAATGTGGGTTTCATCTTCACCGAATACTGAGCCGCCACGAACATTATTGACCACCAAGGCATCGCATCCTTTGGCTGCCAATTTCGCTCGACCTAATTCCAGTAGTTGATCCATGCTCTCCACTGTTTCAGCCCCAAACCCGATCACCACTACGGCGGGAAACTCGCGAGTAACCGTGGCCAAAATGTCCTCATTCTCGGTCAGCGTTAGCGACGGAGCTCCGGAACTCTTTTTGATCTTTCCTTCCACCGGGCTTACAGGTCGGAAATCTGCGACGGCGGCCGCCATGATCAACGCGTCAGGTTCCTCGTTCAAGGCGGCTCGTACGGCGTCCAACATCTGTGCTGCCGTGTCAACAAGCACAAGCTGAACCCCAGCGGGTACTGCAGTCTCCATTGCTCCCGCGATCAGCGTTACCTGCGCACCGTGAGCAAGCGCCGCACGGGCTAAAGCCACTCCTTGTTTTCCACTGCTTCGATTACCGAGATAGCGAACGGGATCCCACACTTCACGGGTGCCACCCGCCGTGATCACAATGTGTCGGCCCGACAGTTCGCGTGAGGATCCCGCGAGCACCGATTCCACGTAGTCGAAAATGGCTTGCGGGGATGGCAGGCGACCTACTCCGGAATCGCGCCCGGTCAGACGCCCGGAATCAGGCTGGAGAACCAGGTACCCTCGTTCGACCAGCAAGCCAATGTTGTGTTGGGTAGCCGGGTGCTCCCACATTTGCGTATGCATGGCCGGAGCGAGCACGACGGGCGCTTGAGCAGTCAATAATGTGTTGGTCAGCAAATCACTAGCGATCCCATGTGTTGCACGGGCGAGAAAATCAGCGGTGGCCGGAGCAACTACGACAACATCAGCGGACGCTCCAATATCAACATGTCGAACCCGATCCACTCCGGACCACACACTCGTGGCAACCGGTTCACCGGACAGCGCTTCAAATGTCGGGGCTCCGACGAACTTCAGGGCATTCTCAGTGGGCACCACGGTCACCTGGTGTCCGGACTCGGTCAACAGTCGAAGTAACTCCACTGATTTATAGGCTGCGATGCCACCGCACACCCCGAGCACAACCCGAGGCAATTTAGTCCTCGACGACCTCGACGGTTAATCCATTGTCGGTACCACCGGAGACCACGGGTGAATCAGGGAATGTGGGCTCAGATGTCAGCAGGCCTGCATCGATCTCTCGCAGGGCAATAGACAGTGGCTTTTCTTGAACATGGGTTTCGACCAGTGGGCCGATATATTCCAAGAGACCTTCACCGAGTTGCGAGTAGTAGGCATTGATCTGACGGGCCCGCTTGGCAGCGTAACTCACCAAAGAATACTTGGAATCCGTCTTGGTCAACAGGTCGTCGATGGACGGATGGGTAATGCCTTCAGGGCGATCGGTCATGAATCCTCATTTCAGGTCAGCGAGTAATGCTAGCAAGTGCCCTGAGCACTCTGCTACATCGGCGTTCACCAAGACCCGATCGAAGCCAGATGATGCGGCCATTTCTGCTTCAGCTATGTGGAGCCGCTCAGCCAGCACCTCGGGACTCTCCGTGCCTCGACCAGCTAGGCGTTCCCGCAGAATCTCGGTGCTCGGGGGTGCGATGAAGACTAAGACTGCGTCAGGCGCGCGCTCACGCACCCATTGAGCACCCTGCACCTCGATTTCGAGCACCACCGGCCGCCCTGATTCCCGCATCCGTTGGACCGGTTCCCGGGGGGTGCCATACCGATGCCCCGCATAGGTTGCCCACTCCAGCAATCCGTGGTCGGCGACCATCTGGTCAAACTCGTCGGAGGAGACAAAAAAATAGTCAACTCCTTCTACCTCACCAGGTCGTGGAGCACGTGTTGTCACCGATACTGACAACCAAATCTCGGGGTCAGCAGCTAGCAACGCCCGCACGAGGGTACTTTTACCCACTCCGGATGGACCTGAGATGACAACTAGCGGGGCGCTTGCATTCATGTGCTGGATCCTGCGGTTATCTCGCGAGCGATCTCTAGGGCAGCGCCACCAGGATCTGCTGCACCCGTGATCGGCCGGCCAATCACCACAATGTCAGCACCGTCTGCCAATGCTTGTTCGGGTGTGCTCACCCGGCGTTGGTCATCAGAGTCCGCGGACCGTGGTCTGACACCCGGAGTTATCAGCGTGATATCCGGCGGTACAACTGCTCTGACCGAAGCCACCTCATGTGGTGAACACACGATCGCCCGCGCACCTGCCTCCACTGCAATGAGTGACAGCGCAATCACCGACTCGGCAGACGTTCCCGCGAAACCTAGATTCCGCAATTCTTGATCGTCAAGACTGGTCAAGACGGTGACGGCCGTTATGCGAGTGTCCGGCAAGGTCTCAACGGCCGCGCGGATCATGTCGGATCCACCGCTGGCATGCACGGTGAGAAACTGCGGTTGGTATTTGGCGACAGAGCGCGCTGCACCCGCGACCGTATTGGGAATGTCATGTAACTTCAGATCCAGGAAAAAGTCGCAGCCACTTTCCCGCACAATGTCCACCGCCGCTGACCCATCGCGATAAAACCCTTCTAGTCCAAGCTTCAGCGTGGAGACGTGAGGGGAGACAGCACTTACCCAGTGGCGCATGGTGGTGAGATCGGGTGCGTCCAGTGCGAGTGCAATAGGTGCTCGAGTGGTCATGGTGTGAGTTCTCCCTGTCACTCGGTAATGAAATCCCAGTCGGCACTTTCGGTCTCCGGTGACTCTTGCTCGACCGGAACATCAGGCCGGTGCGCATAGGAGATGGCATCGGAAAGGCGGGTAAAGCCTCGACTACTTAATTCTTGGGCTAACTCCATGTGAATGCGGGCGGGAGCCGACGGATCATTAAATATCGATGTCCCAACGGATACGGCGTTTGCACCGGCCAGGATGAACTCCAGGGCATCATGGCCTGTCCTAATGCCACCCATGCCAATGATGGGGATAGTCGGCATGGCAGAACGTATGTCCCACACGCAGCGCACGGCCACGGGGCGAATAGCTGGTCCAGACAACCCCCCGGTGACACCGGCGAGCGCAGGACGCATGGTGGCGGTGTCCATCACCATGCCGAGCAGCGTGTTGATGACGGACACTCCCGTGGCCCCAGCGTCCACGACCGACTGAGCAATCTCGACGATGTCGGTCACATCAGGTGAGAGTTTGGCAAATATCGGAACCTTCGAATCACTATTCCTGCGTACTGTCTGAACAACCTGGGCTGCTGAATCCGCGCGGCAGGCAAAGATCTGACCTCGATCAGCGACATTGGGGCATGAGATGTTTACCTCAATCGCCTCCACGCCTCCGGCAATTCGTAACTTGGCGGCCACCTTGCCAAATTCCTCGGCGCTCTCCCCTGCAATCGAGACGATTGTGCGAGCACCACGCTGCCGTAGCCAGGCCAAGTCGTGCTCAATAAAACTATCCACCCCTGGGCCTTGTAGCCCAATGGAGTTGAGCATGCCGCTCGGTGTCTCTGCCATGCGAGGGGTGGCCCGACCCGAACGTGGAGCAAGCATGATGCTCTTGGTCACAATCGCACCAATGCTCGTAATGTCAAAGTAGTTATCAAGTTCACGGCCAGCTGCCGCGCAACCCGACGCGGTCAGGACGGGGCTCGGAAGATTCAGCTTGGCCAACTCAGTAGACATGTCTATTCGAATGGATGTGTCTCCGAATTCATGATGCGCCCCGGCGCGTCGAGACGAAACAATGGGCGTGTTCACTGAGTCCCTCCAGGCGCCCCATACGTATCAGCAGGAACAGTGCCAATGTCTGACCAGCGCACTCGATCCCCCCGGAAAATCGGTCCATCTACACAGGAGCGAACCATGCGTGTCACAAGGTCGTCGCCAATCACGGGGAGCACGCAAGTCATGCAGACACCAATTCCACACGCCATGGATTCCTCGACAGAGCATTGGCTGAAAATTTTGTGGGTCGCAGCGAATTCAGCGACACTGGCCAACATGCCCATGGGGCCACAGGCATAAATGATGTCCGTTTTCCCAGCCGCGACGAGTTCTGGGAGAACGTCCGTCACCCGCCCACGAACTCCAGAACTTCCGTCGTCGGTCGTTACCACCAAAGATGAAGAGACGCGCTTGAGCTCGAGCGCACCAAATAATTTCTCGTCGGTGGAGGCGCCAATGATGGTGTCCACGCGACATCCGCGCTCCCGCAGCTTCTCGGCTAATAGGAATAGCGGTGCCGAGCCGTATCCCCCGCCAATCAGTGCACAAGACACTGGTTGGGTCGGAAGGGTGAATGGCTTGCCCAAAGGGCCTACCAAACTCACCGGGTCGTGGCGCCGACGCTTGGAAAGCCAGGTGGTGCCCTTGCCGACCGGAGAGACAACGAGGTCCAAGGTTCCGCCGTACACACCGCGGGATTGAACACGATGGATGGCAAAGGAACGCCGCAGCACCATACTGGTTTCCTCGCCCCCCATACCGACCGTGACAAACTGACCGGGCTCCGCTATTTCGGAGATTCCTGGGGCGGTCACTGAGATCACAGAATAGGACCCGGAGCGGTTGATATCGAGGATCTCGCCCATGACCTGAACGGGCCGTCCGGTTGCTGCGCTCACGGGCTCACCGTACTCATCTAGTTTTTCCGCTCGTCGGAAGCCTCGGCCCGAAGCCGCTCGATATCACGCCCATGTTCTTGTATCGACTTGACCGTGGGGGTCTCGTTAATCATGGAATCAATTCCTTGGACCGCAGCAGCTAGACCTTGCACCGTCGTGATGGAAGCAACTCCCCGTGAAACCGCGGCAGTGCGGATTTCATAACCATCTTTGCGCGGCCCGACTCCATAGGGCGTGTTGATAACGAGATCAATATTGCCGGCCAGAATTTCATCCACTGTCGTTGTCTCACCGTTGACACCACGTCCCTCGTGTTGCTTCCGGATCACTACGGCGGGTACTCCATTGCGACGCAGGACGTCAGCTGTTCCCGATGTTGCCAGGATGGTGAACCCTAGATCAGATAGCCGCTTGACTGGGAAAATCGCCGAGCGTTTATCCCGATTGGCTAGGGACACAAACACTGTTCCAGAGGTTGGTAGTCCACCGGAATATGCCGCCGTCTGCGATTTGGCAAAAGCCACACCAAATGTGGAATCAATACCCATGACCTCGCCCGTTGATTTCATTTCTGGACCCAGAACGGTGTCCACTCCGTGGAAGCGTCCGAAGGGAAGCACGGCCTCCTTCACGGAGACCGGTGAACCCTGGGGCAGGGATCCACCGTCGCCCGTAGCGGGAAGAACTCCAGATGCCCGAAGTTCAGCGATCGATTCACCCAGCATCACCCGCGCTGCGGCTTTAGCCACCTGAATCCCTGTTGCCTTGGAGACAAAGGGCACGGTTCGTGATGCGCGGGGGTTCGCTTCCAGGACGTACAGGACGTCGCTGACGAGGGCGAATTGAACATTGATTAAGCCGCGCACATTCAGGCCCACGGCAAGTGCTCGAGTTGACACTCTAATACGTTCAATGTCCTCCATTCCCAGTGTGATGGGTGGCAGAGCGCACGCCGAATCACCGGAATGGATGCCGGCTTCCTCGATGTGTTCCATGACTCCGGCGAGATACAGGTCCGTGCCGTCGAAGATAGCGTCGACATCGATTTCAATGGCGTCGTCGAGGAAACGGTCCACAAGTACGGGATGTTCCGGATTGAGTTCTGTTGCGCGTTCGAGATACTCCTTGAGCATGTCCTCGGTGTAGACGATTTCCATGCCCCGACCGCCAAGAACGTAACTGGGACGCACCAATACGGGATAACCAATTCGATCAGCGATCGCCTTCGCTTCATCAAAGGAACGTGCGGTGCCATGTGCGGGGGCGGGGACTCCGGCTGCGGCAAGTACGCGGGAAAATTCCTCCCGATCCTCCGCGGCGTGGATAGATGCGGGTGAGGTACCAACGACCGTGACCCCTGCGTCAGCGAGTTGAGCCGCCAACGCCAACGGTGTCTGGCCCCCCAACTGAACTATTACCCCAGCGATGTCGCCTCGCGTGGACTCCGCGTCAATCACCGCCATGACATCTTCAAAGGTGAGCGGCTCAAAATACAGTCGATCGGACGTGTCGTAATCGGTGGAAACTGTTTCTGGGTTGCAGTTGATCATGATCGTTTCGTAGCCTGCATCACGCAGAGTCATGGACGCATGGACACAGGAATAATCAAATTCGATTCCTTGACCGATTCGATTGGGACCTGACCCGAGTATCACCACTTTGCGCCGATCGGACGGTTCCACCTCGGTCTCAAAGTCGTAACTCGAATAGTGGTACGGAGTCTTCGCGGCAAATTCCGCGGCGCATGTGTCCACCGTCTTGAATACCGGTTGCACACCTAATTCGACCCGGAGCTTTCTAATGTCCATCTCTGTGCCATGTCTCAATACGGCTATTTGCTGGTCTGAGAAGCCCATTGACTTGGATTCGAACATCAGGTCTGCATCTATCTCGCTCGCTTGGGCGATTCTGTCCGCTTGTTCGTTTATCAGTTCAATCTGGTCGAGGAACCATGGATCGATATTGGTCGCCTCATGCACGGCGTCAATTCCGGCACCCAACCACAGGGCCCGTTGCACCAGACTTAAACGTCCGTCGTGGGGCACTCGCATCTGTTCAAGAAGTGAGGGAATCTCAGATATATCGCGTGGTGCACGCCAGGCGAAAATCGCGGACTTCTGCTCAACTGACCTCAGCGCTTTTTGTAATGCCTCGGGGAAGTTCCGACCAATTGCCATGGCCTCCCCCACACTTTTCATGGTCGTGGTCAATGTGGTGTCAGCACCCGGAAATTTCTCGAATGCAAAACGTGGAACTTTAACCACGACGTAATCGAGAGTTGGTTCAAAAGAGGCTGGCGTTTCACCGGTTATATCGTTGGTGATCTCGTCCAGGGAATATCCAATGGCCAAGCGTGCCGCAATCTTGGCAATGGGAAAGCCCGTTGCTTTTGACGCCAGTGCCGAGGATCTCGAAACCCGCGGATTCATTTCAATGACAATCAGCCGTCCGTTGTCGGGGTTGATGGCGAATTGAATGTTGCATCCACCAGTATCAACGCCGACCTCGCGGATGATTTCGATTCCAACATTGCGTAAGTGCTGGAACTCTCTATCGGTCAATGTCAGCGCTGGTGCAACGGTGATTGAGTCACCGGTATGCACTCCCATGGGGTCAACGTTTTCAATGGAACACACAACCACAACGTTGTCATTGTGATCCCGCATAAGTTCCAGTTCATATTCCTTCCACCCGATGATGGATTCCTCCAGCAGAATCTCCGCCGTGGGGCTTGCCTTGAGCCCGCTGCCAGCAATTCGAATGAGGTCGGATTCGTTGTAGGCAATACCAGAACCTGCACCGCCCATGGTGAAAGATGGTCGAACTACAACCGGATAGTTGAGTTCCTTTACTCCGTCAAGGCATTGCTCGAGGGTGTGACAGATCCGAGACCGTGCACTCTCCGCGCCGATCTTGGCCACAATTTCTCGGAATTTTTCTCGATTCTCTCCACGCTCAATTGCTTCGACATTGGCGCCAATGAGCTCGACGTTGTACTTAGCCAGGATTCCCGCTTCATGCAGAGCAATGGCCGCATTGAGCGCTGTTTGCCCACCCAAGGTGGGTAATAGTGCATCGGGTCGTTCCTGGGCAATAACGCGCTCCAGAAATTCGGTGGTGATTGGTTCTATATACGTGGCGTCAGCAAATTCGGGGTCGGTCATGATTGTGGCTGGATTCGAATTCACAAGAACTACTCGAATACCTTCTTCGCGGAGCACTCGACAGGCCTGTGTTCCTGAATAATCAAATTCACATGCTTGACCAATGACGATGGGACCGGAACCAATCACCATGACGGAGGAGATATCTGAGCGCTTAGGCATGTGCACACATCTTTTCTAGGAATCGGTCGAATAGATAGTCCGAATCATGTGGTCCAGCAGCAGCTTCAGGGTGATACTGAACGCTAAAGGCTGAGGTCTCCATTAATTCCAGTCCCTCAACGACATTGTCGTTGAGACAGATATGCGAAACCCGCGCACGGCCATACGGAGTGTCAAACTCCATGGAATCTGGAGCTTTAACGGCGAAGCCGTGATTATGAGCGGTTATTTCCACTTTTCCGGTGGCGAGGTCCTTCACCGGCTGGTTGATTCCTCGATGCCCGTACTGCAATTTGTAGGTGCCTAACCCAATGGCTCGACCCAGAATTTGGTGTCCGAAACAAATTCCAAAAACGGGTATTCGGGATTCCAGTGCCGATTGAACGAGGTTCATGGCGTGGTCGGCGGTTGCGGGATCCCCGGGCCCATTGGACAGAAAAACACCGTCGGGTTTCAGTGCCATGATTTGGTCCCATGTCACATGTGCCGGAACGACGTGAACTCGGATTCCGCGTTCGGCCATGCGCCGTGGCGTCATGGATTTGATGCCTAGGTCCACGGCAACACAGGTGGCGCGACACTGACCCTGCGGCTCAATGGTGTACATCTGGGTTGTGGTCACCTGCTCGGTGAAGCTGGACCCGGCCATGGGAGGTGACGCGGCCACCAGAGCGACGAGGTCCTCTACCGGACGATGTGCTTGATCGCCGGAAAAAATCCCCATGCGCATGGCACCCCGATCGCGGAGGTGACGAGTCAGTGCACGCGTATCGACCCCGCAAATCCCGACAATGTTGTTCTCGATCAGTGCATCATTCAGCGTGCCTGTCGCGCGCCAATTAGAGACGGTTCTCGACACCTCGCGAACCACAAAACCAGATGGCCACATGCGCTCCGACTCTGGATCCTCCGAGTTAACGCCCGTGTTGCCAATATGGGGTGCGGTCATGACCACAATTTGTCCACAGTACGAGGGATCCGTGAGCGTCTCCTGATACCCGGTCATTCCGGTGGAGAAGACGGCCTCCCCGAATGCGGATCCGGGTGCGCCCCATGGAATTCCGCGGAGGACGAATCCATCCTCGAGGACAAGTATCGCCGAACGCTTCATGTGGCAGGCCTCGCTTGTATTTCGATCATCTGTTGAATCTGCATGAGTGCTTGGTGACCTTCTGACGTGTCGGCTCGGAATCCAGAGTCAAGTATTGCCTCGCCCAATTTCCAGCGGATCACCAGCACACTGTCCTTAGCGCGAACTGTGCCCGCCACTCCCCGACCAAAGCCCGCCGTGAGAATATCCTCCGCGCCAATAAAGAAGTTCAACTCACCCTGCCGCTGGAATGCCACGCCCCGGGGTGCCCACAGCAGAGTCGCTCGGGACCTCACACCCAAGCCATGTGCCATGATTCTTTTCATCCACTGACCCACGGGCGAGCTGCCAAGAAAAAGCCCGACCACCTCTACTTCCGGGAGGAATTCCGCGGGCGCGGTGGTCGGCGGAGCCGGGTAGACCCCCTCACTTTCCTGTTCTAAGCGAACCCAGCGGCGCCGCAACTGAAAGAGTACGAGGCCGATCATGACGAGCATGATCGTGAGGAGAAGAAGGCGCAGAGGCCAATCGGTAACGGGGGCTGATTCAGGCAACAATCTCACCGTCTCTGACAATGTCGCGGCCACGCAGCAACACGTGCTTAATCACAGTAGGGAGCGTCATGGCGGCGTACGGTGAGTTGCGCGATATGGACGCGAAATTACGAGGGTCAATGACCCGTTCTGATTCACTGTCAATAATCACCAGATTAGCTGGCTCCCCCACTGCCAGGGGGCGCCCGTGACCATGTGCGTGGCCAATGTGAGCCGGCGTACTGGACATTCGCTCAGCGAGAGTTCGCCAGTTCCACGTGGGGTAATCCCGCATTGCCAAGGTGACCGCACCTAATGCAGTTTCTAGTCCCAGCATCCCGAACGCTGCGGCGCCCCATTCACAGTCCTTTGATTCGTGCGGATGTGGTGCGTGATCGGTGGCAACAATGTCAATTGTTCCGTCGGCTAGTCCTTGCCGAAGTGCCTCGACGTCCGCTCGAGTGCGCAATGGCGGGTTGACTTTGTACACCGGATCGTAGAGCGCAACGAGGTCCTCAGTCAGGAGCAGGTGATGCGGAGTGACTTCGGCGGTCACGGCAATTCCCTGTGATTTTGCCCAGCGAATAATCTCGACACTACCGGCCGTAGAAACGTGACAAATGTGTAAGCGGGAATCAACATGGGATGCCAATAAAATATCTCGAGCAATAATTGCTTCTTCTGCCACCGCGGGCCATCCGGCCAGGCCAAGCACGCCGGAGAGTTCGCCCTCATTCATTTGGGCTCCCTCGGTCAATCGGGGCTCTTGTGCATGCTGGGCAATCACGCCGTCAAATGCCTTCACGTATTCCAACGCTCTGCGCATGATCAGCGGATCAGACACGCAGTGGCCGTCGTCGCTAAATACACGCACCTGAGCGGCCGAGTGAGCCATGGCGCCGATTTCCGCCAATTTCTCTCCCGCAATTCCCACGGTTACCGCCCCTACCGGGAATACGTCAACGAACCCTGCCTCGCGACCCAACCGATAGACCTGTTCGACTACTCCTGCTGTGTCGGCAACAGGCGAGGTATTTGCCATGGCAAAGACCGCTGAAAAACCCCCCAGCGCAGCAGCACGAGTTCCGGTCTCAACAGTCTCTGCGTCTTCTCGGCCCGGCTGTCGAAGGTGGGTATGCAAATCAACAAAGGAAGGTAGGACAACACATCCTCCTGCGTCGACGATACGTGCACCTTCCCTAGTGAGATCTGACCCAATAGCGGTAATTACTCCGTCTGAGATGCGAATATCAACCGCGTCTTCTCCATAGATTCGTGCATTCGTGACAACGCAGTCTTGTGCACTACTCACCGGAATGTCCTCCTACCAATAGATACAACGCCGCCATGCGAACTGTCACACCATTTGCAACCTGTTGCGTGATCACACTTTTATCACTGTCGGCGACTTCGGCGGTAATTTCCATTCCACGATTCATGGGTCCAGGGTGTAACACAATGGCTCCGGGAGGCAATTGGTCAGCTCGGGCGCGATTAAGACCGTACTGGCGACTGTATTCCTCCCCGGATGGGAAAAAAGAGCCATTCATTCGTTCCTGCTGGATACGCAGCATCATGATCACATCCAATTCCGCCAGAGTGTCGTCAAGTTGGTATCGAACGTCACAGGGCCACGATTCGATTCCCACGGGCATAAGTGTCGGTGGGCCAATGACAATTACCCGCGCTCCCAAAGTGCTCAGCAGGAAAATATTGGAGCGGGCAACTCTGCTGTGCAGAATATCTCCCACAATTCCTATGGTTAGCCCACTCAGGTCCGACGTTCCCAGCCCCAACTCTTGTCGGATGGTAAAGGCGTCCAGGAGTGCTTGCGTTGGATGTTGATGTGTTCCGTCGCCCGCGTTAATGATGGTCGAATGAATCCATCCACTATTGGCAAGTCGGTGGGCGGCACCAGATGCGGAGTGCCGCACCACAACGGCATCAGCCCCCATGGCCTCTAGCGTTAGAGCCGTGTCTTTGAGACTCTCTCCTTTGGAAACACTCGAGCCTTTTGCGGAAAAGGTAATGACATCCGCCGAGAGACGCTTTGCTGCCAGTTCAAATGAGAGGCGAGTCCGGGTTGAATCCTCATAGAACAAATTCACCACGGTACGACCACGAAGAGTGGGTAATTTCTTGGCACCATGATCGGTCAATTGGTCCAGTTCCGCCGCGGTGTCCAGAATCTGTAACGCTTCAGCTGCAGATAGGTCCTGCACCGAGATGAGATGCTTCATGATTCGTCAATCACAATCTGATCAACCGAGTCACACTCAGCCAATTCAACTGACACCGTCTCTCGGTGCGAAGTGGGCAAATTCTTACCAACATAATCCGCTCGAATCGGTAACTCACGGTGACCTCGGTCCACCAGAGCGGCCAACTGAACAATGCGTGGACGGCCATACTCATTCAGGGCATCGAGAGCCGCACGAATAGTTCTTCCTGAATAGAGGACATCGTCAACTAACACAACCACTTTGCCGTCTATTCCACCGGACGGAAGGTCAGTGCGGCCCAATGTCTTTGCCGGACGCAAGCGGAGGTCATCGCGAAATAGCGTGACATCGAGGGAACCAACCGGAACAGCACTTCCCTCAATAGCGGCCACATTAGCTGCAATCCGGTGAGCTAGCGGAACACCGCGGGAGGGAATTCCGAGAAGGACCAGGTCGTGAGCCCCTTTGAGGTTCTCCAATATTTCGTGAGAGATGCGCCGAAGTGCGCGGGCAATGTCCGCGGAGTCCGCGACAACCCGCAGACCGCTGTGCTGATGCGTACTCATTCGTGCTCCTTCCCCGCCTCTCTGGACGGGCTTTAAAGGATGCTGCTCTGGAATTAAGAGTGGTGCTAACTGTTGTATTGAGTAACTCGAACTCTACACGCCCCCGCCGGCACCGCCGCTACCCATCTTGTGGACACGCATACCGTTAGTGGTGCCCGGAACACCCGGGGGCACTCCAGCCACAATAACCACACGCTCACCGGCTGTTGCTCGACCAATTTCGAGTAATGCTTTGTCGACTTGCACCACCATGTCGTCGGTGTGACGAACCTGAGGGACTAAGAACGTTTCAACACCCCAGCTCAGCGAGAGCTGACTCCGTACCCGCGGGTTGGGAGTGAAGGCCAATAACGGGGTGTGACAACGCCAACGCGAAATCAAACGCGCTGATCGACCAGTTTCGGTAAAAGCAATGAGATACGAAGCAGCGATGCTTTCCGCGACATCAACGGCAGCGTGGGTCAATGCGCGCGCAGTTGATCCAGTCGGTGAGTCCTGCAGCGGTGGTAGCCGATCTAGCGCCTCTTCTTCTAAATGAGCAATAATCGTGGACATCGTTTCCACCGCATGAGCAGGGTGAACCCCGACACTGGTTTCGCCGGAGAGCATGAGTGCATCGGCGCCATCGAGCACTGCATTAGCAACATCGCTGACTTCTGCACGTGTGGGGCGGTTGTCGGAAATCATGGAGTCCAACATTTGGGTAGCTACGATCACCGGCTTGCCCGCTTCTCGGCACATTTGGATGGCGCGCTTTTGCACGAGCGGCACCTGTTCCAGCGGCAATTCGACACCGAGGTCTCCGCGAGCCACCATCACACCGTCAAAGGCGGAAATAATGTCCTCGAGATTCTCTACCGCTTGTGGCTTTTCTACTTTTGCCAGCACGGGAACCCGGATTCCAAGCTCGTCCATGATCATGTGGACATCGTGAATATCTGCCGAGGAGCGCACAAAGGAAAGGGCGATCAGATCAGCACCTGTCTGTAATCCCCACCGGAGGTCCTCGCGGTCCTTCTCCGACAGTGCTGGCACGCTCACCGCCACCCCGGGAAGGTTAAAGCCCTTGTTATTGGACACCATTCCACCGTCAATAACCTTTGTATGAACACGTTGCCCAACAATTTTTGTTACCTGGAGCTCAATACGGCCGTCGTCGACGAGCACCGAATCCCCCGGTGAAACATCGCGTGGCAGGCCAGTGAAGGTGGTGGACACCATGGTGGAATCGCCGGGACAATCCTCCGTCGTGACAATGAACTCTTGACCAGCGACCAATTCCACCGGACCGTCGGCGAAACGGCCAAGGCGAATTTTTGGACCTTGGAGATCCACCAATACAGCCACACTGCGGCCCGTGGAGTCAGACGCAGCCCGCACCCAGTTGTATGCCTGCAGGTGATCCTGGTAATCCCCGTGGGACAGGTTCAACCGGGCGACGTCCATTCCCGCTATCACCAAATCGGTGATTGCTTGTTCACTGTGGGTTGCTGGGCCTAAAGTGGCCACGATTTTTGCCCTACGCATGGTCACACCTTACTTGTAAACGATTACACACCGGTGACATCGGACTAGACGGTGAGTGGACGGTCAGTGGCGCGGATAGGTGCGGGCAAATTTGTCGACCCCATAAGGAAGGCATCTACGCTCGATGCGGCAGCACGGCCCTCAGCAATGGCCCACACAATGAGGGACTGCCCACGACCAGCATCACCGGCGACAAACACACCGTCCACGGTGGTACTGAAATCCTTATTCCGGGCGATATTTCCTCGGTTGTCCAATCCCAGCCCCAAATCCTGGATATACGGGGCCGGCTCAGCACCGGTGAATCCCAATGCCAACAGCACGACATCGGCCGGGATGACATGCTCGGTTCCTGGCCGAGCAACAAAAGTTCCATCGACAAACTCGACTTCCACGAGTTCTAATCCGGATACAGCCACCCCGTTATCACTGAGGAACCGTTGGGTAGACACCGAAAACATGCGCTCTCCACCCTCTTCATGGGCACTCGTTACGCGGTACACCATGGGGTAGGTCGGCCATGGCTGGGATTGAGGTCGGCTATTTTCTGGGTGCGGCATGATTTCCAATTGCATGACCGATGCCGCCCCCTGCCGGTGCGCGGTACCCAGACAGTCTGCTCCGGTATCACCACCACCTAAAATCACGACATTCTTTCCGGCAACATCGACAGGTGATTGCTCAAAGTCCCCTTCCTGCACGCGGTTAGCGAACGGCAGAAACTCCATAGCCTGATAGATGCCATCAAGTTCCCGTCCGGGCACCATCAGGTCGCGCGACACCGTGGCCCCCACCGCCAGAACGATCGCGTCGTAGCGTCGCCGAAGATCCGTCGCGGTCACATCCACCCCGATTTCGACACCGGGGCGAAACTTCACCCCCTCGGCCTCCATTTGTCGCAGACGTTGATCAACGTGGTGCTTTTCCATTTTGAATTCAGGAATTCCATAACGAAGGAGCCCACCGATGCGGTCGGCTCGTTCAAAGACCGCCACCGTGTGACCCGCGCGGGCCAACTGCTGCGCTGCTGCTAACCCTGCAGGCCCTGAGCCGACCACAGCAACAGTTTTCCCGGACAGGCGATCCGGAGGTGCCGGTGTGATCCATCCAGACTGCCAAGCTTTGTCCACGATCGACACCTCAACCTGTTTGATCGTGACCGGTTCGGCATTTATGCCGAGGACGCAGGCAGCTTCACATGGCGCCGGGCAGAGGCGTCCCGTGAATTCGGGGAAATTATTCGTCGCGTGCAACCGTTCAATTGCTTGACCCCAATCGCGTTCAAAGATCAGGTCATTCCATTCGGGAATCAGGTTGCCCAGTGGACAGCCGTTATGGCAGAACGGAATACCGCAATCCATACACCGACCGGCTTGCTCCTCCACACTTCGGGCTTCGAATTCTTCATAGACCTCATGCCAGTCACGTATTCGAACATCCACCGGTCGCCGCTGTGGAAGTTGGCGATCAGTTGTCAAAAAGCCTTGTGGATCTCCCATGTCGCACCTCCTACAAACTACTCATGATGGCGGCCATGGGATCTTCTCCCGTGGCTCGTGCTTGTTCTTCAATGTCAAGGATTCTCTTGTAGTCACGTGGAATGACTTTGGTGAATCGATTGACAGCAGCACTCCACGCGGCCAGCAACTCCAAGCCACGGAGTGAGTCGGTGTTTTCCACGTGCGCAGCAACTAATTCCCGCAAAACAAGGGAGTCCGATTCGCTGAGGGTGTTGAGTTCCACCAATTCCGAATTGACAAGTGATGGGTCCAGATCAAGAACAAAGGCCAGCCCTCCAGACATTCCCGCAGCAAAATTGCGGCCAATTGTCCCCAAGACCACCGCAATACCGCCGGTCATGTATTCACAAGCGTGGTCACCTACTCCTTCGACGACCGCACGTGCTCCCGAATTTCGGACACAGAAGCGCTCACCCACCTTGCCACGAATAAAGAGCTCGCCACCGGTTGCTCCGTAGGCCAGTACGTTGCCGGCAATGGTGTGCTCCTCAGCAACGAATGTGGCAGCCCTGTCAGGGCGGATAATTATTCGACCACCGGAAAGTCCCTTTCCAACATAATCGTTGGCATCTCCCTCCAGTCGAAGTGTTAACCCCTGGGGAATAAAGGCGCCAAAACTCTGTCCCGCAGATCCGGTGAATGTGATGTCGATGGCGTCACTTGGTAAACCCCCATGACGGGTAATTTCGCTGCCCAACATGGTTCCAACTGTGCGGTTTACATTTCGAATTGGAAGTTGAATACGAACTGGCTCACCTGACTCTAAAGCAGGCCGACTCAATTCGATCAATTGGTTGTCCAATGCTTTCTCGAGTGAATGATCCTGTGACCTGACACAGCGGCGCTCGGTTCCTGACGGCAATTCCACCGGGAGGAGGATGGGCGAAAGGTCCATACCCGCGGTCTTCCAGTGATCAATTGCTCTCTCAGCGTTGAGTGCTTCCACATGGCCGACCGCCTCAGCAATGCTCCGGAAGCCCAACTGGGCAAGAATTTCCCTGACTTCCTGCGCAATATATTCGAAGAATGTCTCTACGAATTCCGGCTTTCCGGTGAAACGTTCGCGCAATAGTGGATTTTGCGTGGCAACACCGACAGGGCACGTGTCGAGATGACACACCCGCATCAGAATGCAGCCCATAACGACCAAAGGTGCTGTGGCAAATCCAAATTCCTCCGCACCGAGCAGTGCGGCGATCACGACATCGCGGCCAGTCTTTAGTTGACCATCGGTTTGCACAACAACACGATCTCGCAGCCCATTGAGAATGAGGGTTTGTTGGGTTTCTGCCAGACCTAACTCCCACGGTGCACCGGCGTGCTTGAGTGATGTGAGCGGTGAAGCACCCGTGCCTCCATCGTGACCGGAAATCAAGACAACATCAGCGTGGGCTTTTGCCACACCTGCAGCCACTGTCCCCACTCCCACCTCGGCTACCAACTTCACATGGATGCGCGCTTGAGCATTGGCATTCTTGAGATCGTGAATCAGCTGAGCCAAGTCCTCAATGGAATAAATATCATGATGAGGCGGTGGCGAGATCAACGTCACTCCGGGCGTGGAATGTCGAGTCTTGGCGATCCATGGGTACACCTTGTTCCCAGGTAACTGACCACCTTCACCTGGTTTCGCCCCCTGGGCCATTTTGATTTGAATATCGTCACTGTTGACGAGGTATTCGCTGGTAACGCCGAATCTTCCTGAGGCAACTTGCTTGATCGCCGAACGCTTAGAGTCGCCGTTATCCATCACGAGGAACCGCTCGGGATCTTCCCCGCCTTCACCGGTATTGGATTTAGCTCCGATTCGATTCATGGCAATAGCCAGTGTCTCGTGCGCTTCAGCGGATATGGAGCCATAAGACATGGCACCTGTCGAAAAACGTTTCAATATGTTCTCAATGGGTTCAACATCGTCAATCGAAATAGGCTCGCGGTCGGAAGCGAGTTCGAACAGACCCCTCAGAGTCATTAGTTGCTCAGATTGATCGTTGACTCGCTCGGTGTACTCGCGGAAAATATCCATGCGCTTGGCGCGAGTCGCATGTTGCAAGCGAAATACCGTTTCCGGGTCAAAGAGGTGTGGTGACCCGTCTCGACGCCACTGATACTCCCCACCATCATGCAAGATCCGGTGAGCTGGAGAAATTCCCGAGGGAGGATACGCATCAGCGTGCCTCGAGGCATTTTCCTCAGCGATAACGTCGATACCCACACCGCCTAATTTGGATGTGGTGCCCGTGAAATAGGAGTCGATAAATTCCTGTGACAGGCCAATGGCTTCAAATATCTGAGCCCCTCGATAGCTCGCCACAGTGGAGACACCCATTTTCGACATAACTTTCAAGAGGCCTTTACCCAAGGCTTTAATCACATTCCGCATGGCCTTTTCCGGGGAAATGTCCGTGATGACTTGACGCCGAACTAGATCCTCAACGCTCTCTAACGCAAGATACGGATTGATAGCGGCGGCACCGTAACCCACCAAGAGCGCAACATGATGCACCTCCCGGACATCGCCCGATTCGATCAACAAACTGATCATGGTTCGGTTCTTGGTTCGAACGAGGTGATGGTGCACCGCAGCACACAACAGCAAGGAAGGAATAGGGGCTAATGACGCGGTGCTATCTCGGTCTGAAAGAACAATAAATCTCTTTCCCTGCCTGATCAGAGCATCAACCTCATTGAAGATCTCCAGCAGTCGTTTTTCTAATGCAGCTCCCCCGCCGCCAACGTTGTATAAACCTTTGATGCGAGCAGCCGCAAACTCCGGAAGCGTCCCGTCCGCGTTGATGTGCAGAATTTTGGCAAGCTCGTCGTTATCAATAACGGGAAATGGCAGCACCACCTGGCGAGCGTGACCTGGAGATACCTCTAATAGATTCCCCTCTGGACCGATAATGCTGCCCAACGAAGTAACAATTTCCTCGCGTATAGCGTCCAATGGTGGATTAGTGACCTGCGCAAAGAGTTGACTGAAGTAGTCAAACAACATTCGGGGTCGTTCCGAGATGGCGGCAATGGGCGTATCCGTACCCATGGAACCGATTGGCTCTGCACCAGTGAGCGCCATGGGCTCAAGGATCAGCCGGAGGTCCTCTTGCGAGTAGCCGAATGTCTGTTGTCGGCGCGCCACAGATTCATGCGTGTGCACAATATGTTCGCGCTCAGGCAATGTGTCGAGATGAATTAAACCGGCATTGAGCCATTCCTGATACGGGTGCTGTGATGCCAATTCGTCTTTAATCTCAGAGTCCTCAATGATGCGCCCCGCTGCTGTATCAACGAGGAACATTTTCCCTGGTTGGACTCGACCCTTGCGAATTATTCTCTCGGGCGCAATATCCAAGACGCCGGTCTCGGACGCCAGCACAACGAGGCCATCGTCCGTTACCCAGAAGCGACCCGGGCGTAATCCATTGCGATCGAGAACGGAACCAATAACAGTCCCATCTGTGAAGCACACGTTGGCTGGACCATCCCACGGTTCCATCACGGTTGCATGAAATTCGTAGAACGCCCGGCGCTCCTCGGACATGGCCGCATGATTTTCCCACGCCTCAGGGATCATCATGAGAACGGCATGTGGAAGTGAGCGCCCGCCAAGATGCAAAAGCTCAAGCGTTTCATCGAAAGATGCCGAATCGCTCCCCGACGGAGAACAGATCGGGAAAAGCCTGGTCAGATCTCCGGGAATCAGGTCCGAAGTCAGCATGGCCTCTCGAGCTCTCATCCAGTTTCTGTTGCCCCTCACCGTATTGATTTCGCCGTTGTGCGCAATCAGTCGATACGGATGCGCAAGGGGCCACGACGGAAAGGTGTTGGTGGAAAAACGTGAATGAACAAGTGCCAATGCACTGGCAACCCGGTCATCGGTGAGATCAGGAAAGAAAGGAGCCAGTTGACCCGTGGTCAACATGCCTTTGTATAACAGCGTTCGGCTCGATAAAGAAGCGAAATACACACCCAATTCGTGCTCTGCCAATTTACGAAAACCGTAGACAGCACGATCAAGCTCAATCCCTCGGGACTGGTCATCGGTGATAAATATCTGCCAAAAAGCTGGCATACAACTCCGGGCCGTGTCCCCAATCATGCTGTCGTCAATGGGAACTTCCCGCCATCCGATCACCCGCAAGCCCTCTTGAGCGGCTACGGCATCTATTTCACGAATTGTCACGTCCACGTGATCGCGCTCAAGGAATACAGAGCCCACTGCATACGCACCAGCACTGGGCAGGTCAAAGTCCACAACAGCGCGCAAAAAAGCGTCAGGAACTTGGATGAGTATTCCGGCTCCATCTCCACTATCAGGCTCCGCACCGGATGCGCCACGGTGTTCAAGATTGACCAGTGCAAGGAGGCCTTGTTGCACGATTTCGTGCGAAGGTGTTCCCGTTAACGTGGCCACGAATGCAACGCCGCAGGCATCGTGCTCGAATTCTGGGTCATATAAACCCTGGGCCAGAGGCGCTGATGAGAATGGGACGCGGTTCAACGCTCGACGCTCGGTGCTGATGGACACGGGGGCCTCCTTTTGTCGTCATGCCACTTCCCTTGGGGCAGGCTGCTGCCGACAGAGCGGTGAAGTTGACACACGGGACGACGTTGGCCCGTACGGTGGTGATGCCCGAGCAGACTACCGGATGGAGGCTGGGTCGCTCTCCGTACCCTCGCCTGTCGGCGCAGGCGCCGGAGAAATGACCTCCCGGCCCGGTCGGACACGGCTCGAAATGACAATGTAGGCCAGGGCACCGAGACCAACCAGGACAGATGTCCACAGGTTCAATCGCAGTCCCAGAATTTCATTGGCGTTATCAATTCTCAGCGCCTCAATCCACCCGCGACCCACGGTATAGAGCAACACGTAGAGCGCGAACGCTCGGCCATGACCCATGGTGAATCGCTTATCCGCCCAGATCACCACCAGCGCTACACCAATGAGCCACAGGGCTTCATAGAGAAAGGTGGGGTGAAAAGTGAGGACGTCGGCATACCCCTCAGGTCGATTTTCCGGGGAAATTTCCAGTGCCCACGGCAGATCACTCGGAGCGCCGAATAATTCCTGATTGAAATAGTTACCGAGGCGCCCAATCGCTTGCGCGAGGGCGATGCCGGGGGCAATAGCGTCGCCGACCGGCGGCAGTGCCACACCTAGTCGTCGAGCACCTATCCATGCGCCCACTGCACCCAGGGCGACCGCACCCCAGATACCCAAGCCGCCGTCCCAAATCCGAACTGCGCCCGCCAATCCAGGCCCATTAGCGCTGAAATACAACTGCCAATCACTGATCACGTGGTACAGCCGACCACCGATTATGCCAAATGGCACCGCCCAAATGGCAATATCAAGAATGACTCCTGGTTGTCCTCCGCGCGCGATATATCGCTTATTGCCCAACCAAATGGCAACAACAATTCCCAGCACAATCAAAAGGGCGTAGGCACGTAATGGAATAGGACCGAGGTTCCAGACACTTGTTTCCGGACTCGGAATGGAGGCAACCATCATGGGAACTACTTGGACTCGACCGCTTCGGTTAATTTGATCTGGTCCGCCAGGATCTCCGTGCCCAGAACCTCACCATTGAGGAAACCTGATGGGGTTCCCGGAATCTGATTGAGATAAAACTGCTCCGTCGCATTAGCCGCCCAGGCGAGGTACGTTCCGTCGTTCACACACTGGGTGAATGTTTCTAATTCGGATCCGTCCAGACCAGATGTGGAACCGAAGGCGATTAGTTCATCGTCTGTCCATCCCATGCCTTCTTCGACGGGTTGATTGGCATATACCTGCTGATGAAATTCATTGAGGGCACCCGCATCGATCGCGCAACCCCATGCCGCAATGGCACGATGGGACGAGTCGTTGCCAAGATTTCCGTCGAGGAACGCCGTTGGGCGGTACACCAGCTGTACTTTCCCTTCTTCAGCAAGTTGTTCAATACCGGCACCGTTGGCCACCTCCAGTGAACCGCAGGCGGGGCACTGAAAGTCTTCCCATAATTCCAAAACTGGAGCGTCGGCTGTGGCTGTGCCGTAGGGCACACCGAAGGGGATCGGCGCATCAGCACCGAAGACGGTTGCTGGAGTTGCCGCCTCGGGATCAGGATCGACAATCCCGGCGAGGCTGTTGGCCGAGGTGGAATCACTATTGCTGGATGCGTAGACCGCAACCCCAATGATGGCTGCCATGACCGCAACGACCGTGGCACCGCCCACAATGCGGACAAGTCGCTCACGCTTCTTCTCGGCAGATTGTGCTGCCCCACGGGCCTCGGCGGCTCGTTCACGACGGCTTTTGGCGTTCTGGCTCATGTTCAGTCTCCAGTCGGGTGTTCACGTAATGACATCTGCGGTTACATCTAACGAGATAGTACGTCAGGGTGCATCGGGGTGCTGTCTGCGGATCTAGTGACTGCCTTTTCGCACACCTCGGGCAAGATCCGCTGCTAATTCCCCCACCGCTGCGGCGCCCCCCGATTGAGCAGCTCGCACGAATGCTGAGCCCACAATGACACCGTCCGCGTACCCCGAAATGGCCGCTGCTTGGTCACCTGTGGAGACACCCAGCCCAACCGCGACCGGCAGATCCGTGTGCTGACGGACTCGCGCTACTAGTTCCGGCGCCATGGAACTCACCTGGTCACGCGCACCGGTCACTCCCATGGTTGAAGCGGCATAAATAAACCCACGCGTGTGTCCAGCGATCGCAGCAATGCGTTGATCAGTAGATGACGGGGCCACAAGGAAAATGGGGTCGAGCCCGTAGGAAGCCGCCGAATCCAACCACGGCTGCGCCTCCTCGATCGTCAAATCCGGTGTGATCAGACCAGAACCCCCACGAGCCGATAACTGGTGGGCAAAACGATCAACGCCATACCGTTCAATGGGATTCCAATAACTCATAACCACGGACGTGCCGCCGTGGGCGGTGATGGCGGAGACAACCTCGAGGACTGAATCAGTGGTGGCACCGAGTTCGAGGGCCATGCTCACCGCGTCTTGAATGACCGGGCCATCCATTAACGGATCTGAGTAGGGCAAACCCACCTCGATCAGGTCTACGCCGTTGTCGATCATGGCCAGCATGATGTCAATGGAGTCGGTCACGCTGGGGTATCCGGCGGGCAGATAGCCAATGAGAAGTGCTCGATCCTCCGACCGGGCAGCGCTAAATGCCGATGCAACCCGAGACTCCGATGAAACTGTCGACATTGCGATTATCTGCCTTCTGATAATTCCGCAGAAACAACTTCCCCCAGATCAATGCCAAACCATCTCGCCGCCGTGGCTACATCTTTATCACCACGACCGGACAGATTGACCACGATAACGGAATCAGGACCTAGTTCTGCACCCAAGCGCATGGCTCCAGCGAGCCCGTGTGCTGTTTCAATCGCCGGAATTATTCCTTCGGTGCGTGAGAGCAGCGAGAACGCCGTCATGGCTCCAGCGTCATTGACGGGTTCGTAGATCGCGCGTCCCGTGTCATGCAGCCAAGCGTGCTCTGGGCCGACACCTGGGTAATCCAATCCCGCACTAATGGAGTGAGACGGAATTGTTTGGCCCCACGAATCCTGCATCACATACGTTCTGGCTCCGTGTAATACACCGGGTGACCCTGCCGAAAAGCGCGATGCGTGTCTTCCTGTTTCAACACCGTCGCCACCTGCTTCGTAGCCACGGAGTTGTACCTCTGGGTCGTCAACAAAAGCGCTAAACAAACCCATGGCATTAGATCCACCTCCAACACATGCCGCAACAGCGTCGGGGAGGCGCCCCTCCACGGCCAAGATTTGCTCTCGCGCTTCACGGCCAATGACAGAGTGGAAAAAGCGCACCATTTCAGGGAACGGTGCAGGACCGGTCACCGTTCCCAGGACGTAATGCGTTTGATCTACGGTGGAGACCCAGTCGCGCATGGCCTCATTGATGGCGTCCTTGAGTGTTCGACTTCCGGTGGTGACAGGAATGACCTCGGCACCGAGGAGTTTCATGCGGGCGACATTCAGCGCTTGGCGTCGGGTGTCTTCCTCCCCCATGTACACCGCGCATTCCAAACCTAAGAGCGCAGCGGCTGTCGCGGTGGCCACTCCGTGTTGTCCCGCACCTGTTTCCGCAATGACCCGCGTTTTACCCATTCGTTTGGTGAGCAATGCTTGGCCCAGTACGTTATTGATTTTGTGCGATCCCGTGTGATTGAGATCTTCTCTTTTCAGATAAACACGCGCGCCGTTGCAGTATTCGGCGAATCTTTCAGCGCGGGTCAAGGGTGACGGCCTGCCGGTGTAGTCGCGCTCTAGGTTTGCTAATTGGGAGAGGAACTCCGGTTCCGCTATGGCAACTCTGAATGCAGCATCAAGTTCATCAAGGGCAGTGGTCAGTGCCTCGGGGACGAATCGACCACCATAGGGACCAAAATGCCCAGGAGCATTCGAAGTAGACACGCTGACCACATGATCCTTGGCTGTTGTCATGAGCGGCCACGCGAACGGCAGGACGGATGAGCTCCGGCGGTCACCAGTTCATGTACCGCTGCCCGGGGGTTTCCGCCCGTGACCAAAGACTCGCCCACTAATACTGCATCAGCACCTGCATCTGCGTACGCCATGAGGTCATGATGGTCTCTAACCCCGGACTCGGCAATTCGAACACAGGAGGTTGGAATCCTGTCCGCAACGCGGGCAAATGTGTTTCTGTCGACTTCGAGAGTTTTGAGATCACGTGAATTCACGCCGATAACCACAGCGCCAGCATCGAGTGCTCTATCAATCTCGTGTTCGTCATGAACCTCAACCAACGGGGTAAGCCCCAGGCTATGGGTGCGTTCAACGAGTGACACGAGAGCCGGTTGATCCAGGGCAGCGACAATGAGGAGAACCATGTCGGCTCCATATGCCTTTGCTTCCCACAGCTGGTAGCTACTAATGACAAAGTCTTTTCTTAAGACAGGTATATCGATCGCCGCTCGCACGGCAGCGAGATCAGCGAGACTGCCACCGAATCGACGCCCCTCCGTCAACACGCTGACACAGTGGGCACCGCCGGCTTCATACTCGCTGGCCAAGTGCGCGGGATCTGGGATATCAGCGAGTGCACCTTTGCTGGGGCTGGATCGCTTAACCTCCGCAATGACACACACATCTTCACCGCGGAGAATGCTGATGACGTCTTGCGCCTCCCGAACCCTGGAGGCCTTGAGTTTGATGTCCTCGAGAGGCGTCTGCGCCATTCTTTCGGCGAGATCCTCACGGACCCCGCTAATAATGTCGTCAAGGACAGTCACGCTGGCAAGGGTATCCCCCGCCTCGAATTCAGCCGATCCCGGAACCCAGATAGGGCACAAAATTTCGAATCAGGGTGAAAACGGCAAGGACGGCTACACCAACTCCAACAGCAATTCGTTGCTGCTTTCGCGACAGCGAGACAGCAGGAGCCTTCCCGGCAGTCCGTAGCGCTGCAACAACCCACCACGCTACGAGGAGCGGGAAAACAACGACCAACAGCAGATTGTGATCGGCAAATGACACGAGATCACCATGCAACAGAGCGCGCGTGGCGCGAAGTCCACCACACGCGGGGCAATCCACTCCCAGCAATACTTGACTGGGACACGGTGGATAAATACCCGTGGCGGGATCAACAACGACAAGCAAGCAGCAGGCGGCGCCAATGGCACTCGGTGCGAGCAGAACAGGGGAACGAATCAAGCTGCTGAGGTCAACCGTCACGGCGCCTCCGGAATGTCAACTGTGAACGACGTACCGACATCTGGCTCGCTGGTCACGTGTGCTGCTCCACCTAATCCCCGGGCCAGACGATCAACGAGTGCAAGCCCCAGTCCCGTACCAACAGGGCGCACTCCTCGATAACGTTCGTAGAGTGCTCCGGGCATGAATGCCACGGCGAGATCGTCCGCGTTGAGACCGGGCCCGGTGTCGGCGAGGTAAATCCGCACTGCCCTGTGGTTCTGCTCACCGGTTCCCACCGGGGTTACTTCGAGGGAAAACGAAATCCGCCCCTGAACCGGCGTTACCCGCAGTGCATTCTCCGCGAGATTGTCGATGATCTGGCGCAGTCGCACTGCATCACCTCGAAATTCCCCCGATGCTTGGATGTCACAGTCAAAGTTCACCTCCGCCTCCGCGCAGCGATAGGACCAGACCTCACATACCTCGGTCCCAAAAACAGCTAAATCCACCATGGTGGGGTGAATAGCAAAATCGACGGCACCAAGTCGGGCTAGATCCAAGAGATCGTGCACCAAGCGATCCAAGCGCTGCGCCTCACGGGCAATAACTAAACCAGCAGCCACCACGTGGTCAGCCGGCATCACGTTATCGGCAAGTGCTTCCCCGTATCCCTTGATAGCTGTCAGCGGAGTGCGCAATTCATGGGACACCGAGAGGAGGAATTCGCGCTGGCGCCCCTCCGAAGTCGCCAGTGCGTGATCGAGGGCATTGAGCGCGATAGCAATGTCTGACACTTCGCGCGGGCCTTCAGCGCGCACCTCAATCCCGCGGTCCCCTTGAGCCATATCGCGAGCAGCTGCACTGGCATTTCGCAGGGGCCGGGCGAGTCGACGGGCGGCAAAAAATCCAATGGGAATAGCAATGATGAGCCCGATAGCCAAGGACAGCGCTAGACGAGAGAGGACTTCTCCCGCGCTAGCACCGGCTACAGAAACCGGCTGAACCAGCAAGACCGCTCCACCGATACTTAACGGCCGTCCTTCAAATAAGTAATCACCACTGTCTGTTCCAACGCGCTCGGAAATCGCTGTTCCTGAAACCAAGGTAGAAGCCATGTCCTGGGAGAAACCTAGGGGCAAATCTTCAAACACCGTGCCAGAGTTGGCGGATGCGCTAAATAGGTAGGCGGTAATGGATTCCCGTTGAAGAGTCGCGACCAAGTTCGCCCCTAGTCCACGGCTATCAGCACCCCGCTCCAAGGAGTTCGCCGTGACGTTGGCCAATTGAGCTAGGTTTTTTTGTCCTGCACTTTGTGAACTAGCAAGAATGAGTGGATAGGAAACCAGTGCGCCGATCACAATCGCAATTGCAGCAATCGCGCTGGTCAATAGGACCGTCGGCGTGACAATGCTGTATCGCCTCACGGGGCTCACGCTGGTTCCAGCCCAATCGGCTCGGCCGCGTAACCGACGCCGCGAACTGTCCTAATCGGGGCGTTCTCACCTAACTTGGCACGTAATTGGGCAATGTGGACATCTACCGTCCGAGTGCCCAGGCTCTCGGAATAGCCCCAGACATGGCCCAATAACTCCTCGCGACTGACCACTGTTCCCGGTTGAGTGAATAGATAAGCCAGGACATCGAACTCCATGGCTGTCAGTTGAACCGGTACGCCGCCATTCCAACACCTCCGGGACGCGGTATCAATGCGCACCGGCCCCACATCCACGATTCGAGCTGAGTTCTCATGCTGCTTTGAACGGCGCACAATCGATTTAACGCGTGCGACCAGTTCCCGCGGGCTAAAGGGTTTCGTTATGTAGTCGTCAGCCCCTAATTCCAAACCGTAGACGCGATCAACTTCGTCGTCTCGGGCCGTACAAAAAATGATGGGCGTCCAGTTGTCTTCTGCCCGAAGGAAACGACAAATCTCCGTTCCATCAACGTGCGGTAGCCCAACATCAAGTATCAAGAGATCAAAATTCCCCGATCGAGCTTGCTCTAAGCCAGCCTGTCCGTCAGCTACGACGGTGACAGAAAACCCTTCGCGGGATAAATACAGTTCAATGAGATCCGCGATAGCGGACTCGTCCTCGACGACCAAAATATTCATGACACTATGTGCCGGACACGAGGCTAGTGACCGGTGGCCCGATTACTGCGCTTTCTTTCCAAAGCCCATCATGGACATGACCTTGCCGACAACCGCTCCGAGCACGGCCAACCCGGCAGAAAACCAGAACAGGACCCAATTGCCCCAAATGACTGACAGGGTCCCCAGGACAAACGCGAGGGTAATAATGACGACAGCTGTCCAGGCAGCGGGCGTTGATCCGTGATCTGCGTGAACTAATTCCTGGTGTTGTTGTGTTGTCATGGTGCTATCTAAGCATGTATCCGTCATTTACTCGGCGTGGAAGCCCCGCCGTAGTCGTCAGTGGGATCGATGCCGTGATCGAGAGCGGTCCACGGATCCGTCGTGGCCTCGACCGGTCTAGTCCGGTCATATTGACGACCAAGCACGGGCCAGCGACTCGCTTGGGTGACGGCCCACAGGTTGGTACCCACTAAACCGAGGTTTCCCACCACAACGACCAGGATCCATAAACGAACGGAACCCGCTTCAGGAATCCTGATAACAGAGATGACGGCTACGACCGCGATCGTGGCTGCAGCTACGCCGATCAGGCGGCGTCCCCAGGGACCAGTCGCAATGACACCGAGCAGCGCTATCAGTGAAACGATTGCACTAAGCCCGATCATGGGGTCCACGTCTGTGCCCGTCAACGTGACACGCGTGCCCACCGATTCGGTGAGTGGATCAACCAACGCCGTCTCCCAGGTGGTGTTACTAACCCAGAGCAGGCCAATGCTCAGCAGAGCCTGGGACAGAATAAACGCGCGGTAGAACGCGCGCGCGCGAGGTGGATGATCAGATTTATCCATGGAAACAGCAATTCCCGAGGGCAATCGGATTCGTCACGATTCAGATAACTGGCCGTTGAGTCCGGGTTCAGCGAGAGACTGCGCCAGCGCAATCGCCCGCAACACTGCCATGGCCTTATTCACACATTCGGTGCTTTCGGACTCAGGATTGGAATCCGCCACTATGCCCGCACCTGCTTGGACGTGTGCCATGTGGTCTTTCAAGAGTGCAGTTCGGATTGCAATAGCCATGTCCATATTCCCGGCGAAATCGCAATAGCCAACACAGCCACCATAAAGACCTCGCCGACTATCCTCCAATTCCTCAATAATCTGCATGGCGCGGGGCTTGGGTGCACCGGACAATGTTCCAGCCGGAAACGTTGCCTGCAACGCGTCAAGTGACGACAGTGATTCCTGCAATCTCCCGGTAACGGTAGACACGAGGTGCATCACATGCGAATAGCGCCCGACGTGCATGAAGTCCAGCACCTTCACACTGCCAGGCTCACACACCCGACCTAAATCATTGCGACCAAGATCCACC
>JAIOWY010000120.1:0-5012 GCA_021741845.1 Candidatus Nanopelagicales bacterium | reverse complement strand
GCTCTCCACCGGCACCAATGTGCGCAGGTACTCCGCGTATGCCGGCAACAGATCCTGGTGCGAGATGGATCCAACGGGTCCCTCCGGCGCGGTAAATCCTGACTCGATCAAGGCGGTGATCTCCCGGAGCCCGGAGTCTTGCCCCACCGGGGCAGCGCCCGCCCGACACAACTTGATTCCGTTGTATTGGGCTGGGTTGTGACTGGCGGTGAACATGGCACCGGGGAGGCCGAGGTGACCGGATGCGAAGTACAGGCCGTCTGTGCTGGCTAAACCGATCTCGATGACATCGCAGCCCATTTCGCGAACGCCCTCGGCGAAGGAAGCCACCAGATCAGGACCCGAGGGACGCATATCGTGACCCACAACGACGGCGCCGGGGCCACCGTCCGCGGTGGCAATACCCAGCACCCGGACAAAAGCAACGCCGACCGCATGCGCGAGGTCCTCGTTTATTTGATCTGGGTAGGTGCCACGAACGTCGTAGGCCTTAATAATCTGCGAAAGGTCGGTCACCCCCACAGGGTAGCGGGTCGACCGCGGGATCGAGTACTACTCGGAGTCGTGGAAGAGAGCGTCGGCGTGCACCGGTTGATTCTCGGCGTGCGTGGAATGAATAACGCGCAAATGCCCACGACGGGCACCTTCGGTGACATCAGGCGGTAAATTCTCCGCCGGCTGATCCGGGATAAACCGTGGACGGGCAGCTTCCCGCACCGCATTAGCCAGTGCTTCGAGGTCGTCGCTGGAGGGCTTCAGTGCCTGGGGATCTGGCGCGATCCGAACGATCTCCCACCCGCGCGGTGCGGTGAGTCGCTCACTATGCATCTGACAGAGGTCGTAACAGTGTGGTTCTGCGTACGTTGCTAGTGGACCAACGACAGCGGTGGAATCGGCGTAGACATACGTCAAGGTAGACACAGCCGGAAGACTGCAGGATGGTTTGGAGCAACGCCGACGACTCACGCCGGCAACGCTAGTGCGCAATGGTCAGGAAGCGTTGGCGGCACGCCGGATCGCCACACTCGCATTCTGATTGGCACTGGGCACGTCTACCTGCACGCGGAGTGGAGTCCAGGGGTATCCGGTCATCAGGTCGCCGTACCTCGACTTTTCCCGAACACGGTGGGCGGCGAGAATTGGACCCGAGCCGGCAACGGGTGTCACGACCGCGGTAAACCAATCGACCCCCGCCGGTGCTTCCAATTTAATGTTCTTCACTGTCCCTGCGGGAATTGATAAACGGCGTGGAGCTGTGGCAACCGCTGCATCTTTGCCGCCGGCAAAAGGCAGCAGCACAATGTCCAATTCTGCATCGGTGTCCGGCGCGGTGATTGCTAACCGAACATCGGTGGCATCGCGAACGGGAAGACCGGACACGGCGGCCGGCGCGGTAAATGGTTGAGCCCCGGCACTAAACGCGGTTTCATCTTGGACCCGCTTGCCACCGAAGAACTGTCGCATGCCCACCACAATGGGCTGGTCTGACGTGATTTCTAACGTACTGGGTAACGCGCCGTCGGGTGTTTGCGGCAAAGCGGGCGCCATGTCCACTGTCAGCACTCCCCCGGCGGTGACGGTGAAGGAGTTGCGCTCCGCCGGTTCATAGGTACCTTCAGCGGACATCACCTTGATCGAAACATTGGCATCGTTATCTGATGTCGACACGATGGAGAGCACACGAGCACCGAGACCGTTAATTATTCCCGGGACGTAGACCGATGTTGCTGGAGCGGCACTCTGGGGAATCCAATCCGTTCCGACCGAATCCAATCCGGAACGTTGTTCGTCATCAACCGATGCACCTATGCGACCTGTGCGAGCAATCACGTGAAATGCCGTGGCGTTAACGCCGGGGGCAAGCACGTCAAGTTGCACAATTAACCGGTCTTGGGAGGGAATGATCAAACCCCGGCCGGCCGGTGCATCGATAATTCCGTCCGGCCCGTGGACAATCACGTCAACACTGGCCGCTGTTTCATCGGGGTTGACCAGCACCACCCGCGTTTTTCGACCGGCAATGGCACCCCCGCCCACAAACCAGAACTCCGAGGCGGCCGGCGCGCATGCGGTGCTTGCCATGCCCCGACCGCGACCACTGGGATCACGCCCCCACTGATCGGCCACGAACCCCGGTGCCAGCGCACCTTCACCGAAGGCACGAATCGCCGGGAGCCTTGATCCAAAGGCTTCAATCTGGGCCTGACCGCCGGGCACCCGGATCAAGGACTGGGCGTATTCCTTACCCGGCAATGTTCGTAGCCCCGCTGAACCGTCCGCCGAGTCCTGACCGTCAAAACCTGGGACAACGGCAGCCGTGACTCGAACACCAAGATCGCCGCCCGTTCCTGGCTCGGGACACAGCAGCACGGTGGACCCAATGGGTTCCACCGTCACAGCGCCCTCAGATTGTGCGGGCAGGTCCTGTTGTCCCAGGAAACTGACACCCACGAGCAGCACCGAGACCACGAGAACAACAACGGGAGCAAACCAACGGCGATCTGTCACTGTCATGGTGTTCGCGCCTCCAAGGCCGCCAGCGCTTCCGCATCCGCGTCCAGGTCAATGCGGGTTCGGCTTGGTAACGCCATGACAATCAAGACCACGACCACCACGAGCTGCCCCAGTAACCACAGGGTTCGCGTGGTGGAATCGAAATCCACGCGGACCGCGGGGGAACCGGCAGGAATCGAGAACGTTGCCGACCACGACAAATAGGAATCAGTAGTCACCGTGTCCAAGCCATCTGCCTGCCAACGAGAATCTGCGCTGGCGCCCAGGAACAACACGCGTTCCCCGGAACCATCGGGGAGGGTCTGATCGATATAGGGATCGGTAGCCACCGTTGTCGGCTGGGCGATTCCTACGGGTGACTCGGCTGCTCCATCAGAAATGCGAGCCCGCGATGTGACACCGGCCACCCGCCACAGCACTTCTCCGTCGGCATTGGATAAACGACGCAAGCCGGGCTCGGCATCGAGTGTGGGAACGACGTCCCGTTCGGATCCCGGCGCCAGCACGACATAGCGAATGCCGTAGCCGGCGAGCACCGATATTTCATCTCCACCGCGACCAGAGGCCATGTCCGCGACATACGGGTCAATGGCGCTCCACGTATTGGCCGGTGGCGGCACGTCTGCGTCTCCGAGGGTGAGTCCAGTGCCGTTAATGAAGGTGTAGGTGACTCGGCCTGACTTTGTTTCATTCAGCACCAGGGTGCGGGGAGCTTGGGGGCTCAATGAATCCGCGGCGACAAAGGCCGGGATAGCCACCGGTGATCCTCGATACAGGGTTGAGTCAGCGGCGGTCACGAACCACGCCGCGGACAACACCGGTGCAAGGAGCGCACCGATCACAGCTACGACCGATGCCGGTTGACCCACACTAAAACTTTGACCAATGAATCGGGTGCGTAACCCTTGCGCACCTAATGCTGCTGCAGCGATGAACGACAGTGATATGACCAGCGTCGCTGGGCCTGGCCACGTGCGGATCGCCACGGTGAGTCCTGGCGGTGTGACGAGCAACATCACTTGCACGAATGCAATGAGTGCGGCGATACCCGCGAAGACCCACCACATGAGCACAACCTGCCGACGATCAGTACGCAGTAACGCGAAAAGCGCCGCCAGGAATAAACCCGCGGTGATCACAATCGGCGTCATACCTGGTCCGCCGGGGTGCAGCAACAAGATATCCAGCATGGAAATATTTGGATCGGTCAATGTGGAGAGATCCATTCCTGGCTCAATCAGAAAACGCACTGGGTTCAGCACCAGGCCAATGCTCCATGGCATGAGGACGATAAAAGAGCCACCAATAGCTATCAGGAATTGCTTGTAGTTCGAGCGCAGTGTTTGACGCGATACGACCAGAGCAATAACAACGGCAATGAGTCCAATGAGCCAGACCGCTGGCGCAAAAGCAAGGACCAGTGCGAGCAACAATGCTGATCCTGCGGCTCGACGCATGGTGGCGCCGGTCTGTCCCGTTCGATACAAGGAACGAATGGCAAAGGGGAGAATCACCGCTACAACGCTTGTGCCGATCCGTCCCTGAGCGACCGCACCGGTCATGGCGGGTACCAGTGCGTAGGTCACCGCGCCCCACAGGCGAATTCCTTTGCTGTTGATCATGCCGCGCGAGGCGTAATAAGCAGACCAACCCGCCAGCGGTATGGCTAAGAGAATGAGTAGTTGCACCGCCCAGGTGGCTTTACCCAACAACACCGTGCCCACCAGAGCGACCACGGCCAGATATGGCGGAGCATCTGCGGTGGACCCCGGACCGACGTTGTGCCACGCGTCGATATAAAACGCCCACAAATCACTGGCCCCCCAAGGACTGGGCAGGAGTGCGCCTCCTTGGATTACTCCGTCGCCCAACCACAGCGTGCGTGTGCCGATCACGGCAATAAGTGTGAGTAGTAGCACCGCGATCACACTGGGTTTCCGCAGCACCCGAGCGAGGTACCCGCTCGAGGATTGATCAAGAAATGCCACGTCGTCGTCAACGGGACCGGAATCGAGGGCACTCAAACTGGGAGTTGAGGTGTTACTTGTTGTGGCCAGACCCGTGAGTGCTTCCAGCACGGATCGGAGCTGCTCAAAAGTGGATGGACGTAAGTGATTCACCACGGACGCGGGTTCCGTTGCGCTCTGGGCAATGAGTGCACGGGAGGAGCGAATGCGCCCTGGGTGCCGTAAAACCCGGAGTACCGCGGATATTTCTCCTCGTGCGGCCGTGAGGTCTTTCCCCAGTGCATAAACAATGGAGCGCAGGACGCCCCCGACCAATAAACGGATCCCCAATAAAAAGCCGAGGAACCCGCCGGAATGTGACAGCAACACATGAACAGCCGCTTCACGATCCTGAGCTAATAAATCTCCCTGAAGCTCCGCGGCACCCTGGTTTTCTGCGTGGCGCCGACCATGCGCGGACGCTTCTCGGTGATGGAGTTGAGCATCAGGTGCAATCAGCACTCGCTCACCCATGCGATGCGCGCGCCAACA
>JAIOWY010000119.1:0-5043 GCA_021741845.1 Candidatus Nanopelagicales bacterium | reverse complement strand
GCTGTTCTGCTTCGATGGATCATTATTTGCGTTGGCGATAGTTAGCTCGCAACCAACTTCCGCTGCAGCTTCCTCTGCACCCTCGTTCATTTGGGTAAAGAATGCCGCGGTCTGGTTGATCTGCACCATGCCGATATTGCAATCTGCGCTTGCGGCACCTTCCTCGGTAGCTGAAGTAGAGTCTGAGGCGGCAGTATCCGTACCCGCATCATCACCACTATCGCTACTGCATGCCGCGAGCGTGAGAGAAATCGCAGCCACCGTTGCAATAGCGGCTAGACCCCTCCGTGCTCGAGTATTAGTTGCTCTCATGACACATCTCCTGACTGACTTGTTTGATTGCCTATCGGAAAACGTTTTCCGAACTAGACTAATGTACCTAATGGATGAGCTTTGTGTAAGTAGTTTTACCGGATTTGTGGTAACAGTTTGAAAACGGAAGGGAACTGCTGTGCCTCGTAAAATCAAGGGTGAGAGCAGCATTACGATTCGTGAAGTAGCCTCACACGCGGGTGTGTCTATTGCCACTGTGTCAAGGGCGCTATCGGGAACTCGTCCTATGTCTGAAGAACTACGGGATCAGGTGTTGGCCTCGGTTGAAGCTCTTGGGTACCAAGTAAATTTGGTCGGGCGTGCATTACGTCAAAAGAGAACGGCAACGCTTGGTTTGATTATTCCGGATCTAGAGAACCCGTTCTTCTCAGCGCTTGCTCAACAAGTGAGCCGGGGATTCGCTGACACCCAGACGGATATCTTGGTCATTAGTGCAGATAACTTCATTGAGCTTGAGATGCGGGCTGTCCGCTCATTTTTAGGACGTCAAGTAGATGGACTATTAATGATCCCCTGCGATGAAGAAGCAAGTGCTGCGGCAGTGAAACTGGCGTCAAGTTACGTCCCCACAGTCCAGCTTGATAGGTTGGTCTCCAAGGCGAAAACTCCCTATGTGGGTTGTGATAACGCTGCAGGCATAGCTTTAATAGTCAGTCACATCGATGCAAATGTTGACGAAGACCTTCAGCCCGTGATTTACATTGGCGGGGGTGGATCTACATCCTCAGGCCGGCAACGACTTCAGGAATTCACTAAATTGCGCCCAGATTGCCAAGTGCTTGATGGGGAGTTCACGTTTGACTGGGGAAGGGAAGCTGCCCGCCGGATTATTGATCGCGGTTTTTGTCGCGGTACGGTTGTAACCGCCGCAGATGTTATTGCCCTCGGTGTGACTTCGCAACTAATCAGTTCTGGGTATTCCATACCTAACGATTTCAGGATAATCGGTTTCGACGACGTGGGCTTATCGTATCTTGCCCACCCAACATTGACTACGGTACGCCAACCGTTGGACCTAATGACCGACTCTATCCTTCGTTTAATGTTGATGCAGGAACACTCAACGAGCGACATCGAGCGCAAAACACACGCCCCTGAATTGGTTGTTCGCGAATCAAGCCCATTAGCGACAGAAGATCAGCAGCGGCAATCACCGAGCCGAGCATGATTAAAGCCCCGGCCGAAGCCGGGGCTTTACACGGTGGTGTGATGCATCAGGGTGGTTAGTGACGCTGGTCCAGTTGTTCTTGGTTGGTGGTCGCCATACCGGGGTGGTGAAGCACGCCACCGTGACCCACTGGGTCCTGGTCCTGCAACTCGTATTCGTGCAGGGGGGCTTCCAGCTCCGCGGTATGAGCAGCGTGCGCCTGGCCCGCCTCGATCTCGGCCTGGCTGGGCTTGGCGACTGTGTCGCGCAGGAAGAAGGAGGACAGCTTGTGGCGCAGATTCTCCACGGCATACTTCTTGTTTTTGACGCCGTCAGCGTCTGCTTTCACCGGTGCGGGCAGAACTGCAAGGTCTTCTTTGCCTGAAATGACGGCAAGCTCCTTGTAATTGAGCGGGAGATGCACCTCAATGAACTCACCGTGCGGTAGGCGAAGAACGCGTCCGGACTCGTAACCGTGCAGGAGTTTCTCCCGATCCTTGCGCTGCAAACCAAGGCAGATGCGCTTGGTAATAATGAACGCAATGGGTGGCGCCACAATCAAGAGAATGCGAAGCGTCCAGCTAATGGCATTAATACTCAGATCGAATGTGGTGGCGACAATGTCATTTCCACCACCGATCCAGAGGATCCCGTAGAAGACAATCGCCATGACACCGATGCCCGTGCGGACAGGAGCGTTGCGGGGGCGATCCAGCAGATTGTGCTCCCGCTTGTCACCGGTTGCCCACGCTTCGAGGAACGGATAGAGCGCAAGTCCCGTGAAGAGAATGCCTGGGATGATTACCGAAGGAATAAGAACGTTCCAGCTGATGGTGAAGCCCAGAATCACCGACTCCCAGTTAGGCATGAGTCGTAATGCGCCATCAAGCCACCCGATGTACCAGTCCGGCTGGGTTCCAGCGGTGACTTGGTCGGGCGTGTAGGGCCCAAATATCCAGATGGGGTTGACTGTCACCAATCCGCCGATCAGCGCAATGATGCCGAACACCACAAAGAAGAATCCACCGGCCTTGGCCATATAGACAGGGAGCAGGGGATAGCCCACCACGTTGTCATTGGTGCGGCCAGGGCCAGGGAACTGGGTGTGCTTCTGGGTCCACACCATGATCAAGTGCACGGTGATCAGCGCCAGGATGAGGCCTGGGATCAGCAGAATGTGGGCTGAGTACAACCGAGGAATGATGTCGGTACCGGGGAACTCGCCACCAAAGACAAGGAAGGCAGCCCATGTGCCGACTAACGGAATGGACTGAAGAATTCCACGAATGATTTGAAGCCCGGTGCCGGAGAGAAGATCGTCAGGAAGGCTGTAACCGGTGAAGCCGGCACCTAGGGCGAGCGCGGTGAGTGCCACACCAACAATCCAGTTGAATTCGCGCGGCTTGCGGAAAGCGCCGGTGAAAAACACACGGAACATATGGACGGCCACGGCCGCAACAAATATCAGCGCAGCCCAGTGGTGCATTTGTCGAATAAGCAGGCCGCCGCGAACCTCAAAGGAGATATTCAGTGTCGAGGCGTACGCCTCAGACATGAGCACACCTTTCAGGGGGACGTAGGAGCCCTCGTAAACGACCTCGGTCATGCTGGGATTGAAAAAGAGCGTGAGGTAGGTGCCGGTGAGGAGTACGACAATGAAGGAATACAGGGCAATCTCACCGAGCATGAAGGACCAGTGGTCGGGGAATACCTTGCCTAAGTTACGTCCGAGGAATCGATTGCTTCCTAAGCGTTCGTCCACGAATGTCGCGGTGGCGCCACCAACTTGTTCGACGGGATGACTGCCAGCGGAATCGGCACCACCCAGTGAGTTGGTGTTCACGGTTGTGTTGCTCATGCTTTGTCACGCTCCCAGAAACTCGGTCCAACCGGTTCGGCAAATGGTGCCTTAGCCACTAGATATCCTTCAGCATTTACGCCAATCGGCAACTGGGGCATACGGCGAGCGGCAGGCCCGAAAACGACATCTCCACTGTCGGCCAAATCAAATGTCGACTGGTGGCACGGGCACAGCAGGTGGTGTGTTCTGCGTTCGTAGAGAGCAATGGGGCAACCCACGTGGGTGCAGATCTTGGAGAAAGCCAAAATGCCGTTGTAATCCCAGCCCTCACCCTGCTGAGAACGAATTTCGCTGGGATCCATGCGGACCAAAATAATGGCGGCTTTGCCTCGAGCGTTGAGGTTGCCCTGCAGTTCCTGCGCCTCGTGAATATCAACGGGGAGCGCCGAAACGAGCCCTCCAACGGGAATGTCTTCGGGGCGAATACCTTGTTTGCTTTCTTCGCTGACGCCCGTTTGGTCGCCAATGTCCGGAATGATCTTGACTCCGTCTTCCCACAGGGTGGTGGAGAGGATCTCGGTGGGATTTTCTCCCGGCGGGGTGATCCACAAATCGCGCAGCACCACAATGATCGGGATGGGGAAGAGAGCTAAGGCGCCCAGCATGGATCGACGAATGATTTTGTAGCGAGCGAAGCCGCTCTCTTCCTTGCCTCGTTCGTATTGCGCAGCCGCCTCTTGCTCGTCTTCTTTGTCCGAGACCATGTCATGTCGTTGCTGAACCACCTCAACGTCGGGCATGAGCTTCTTGGCCCATTGAATGGCTGCGGCGCCAATAAGGAACACCGCAGCGCCAAAAGTGAAACCGAGGGCCACGTTGCTGGCACCCACGTCACCGAGAACCGGGATATAGACGTACGCATTCTTGTCGATCATGATGTAGGCAACGACAAAAAGCACAACGAAGACCATGGACAGGGTGAACATGGCGGCGACCTGGCGTTCAGCTCGACGAGCTGCCTTGGGGTCGGTGTCCGTAACGCGTGGCTTGTGGGGGATATCTGCTACCGGTGAATGGCCCGGTGCAGCATGCTCGAGGTCAGTTCCGTGTTGTTCGTTCATCGTGCCTTAATTCCGATCCAGACGGCCGCTGCAATAAGAGCGGCGAAAACGGCGACCCACACAAAGAGTCCTTCAACAACAGGTCCTAAGCGACCGAGGGACAGCCCACCGGGACTTGGTGCCTCTTGCAACCCCATGATGTAAGCGGTGATTTCCTGCTTTTGGGCCACCGGCAAGGTTTCGTTGGAAAAGACCGGCATGGACTGGGGGCCGGTGACCATGGCTTCGTAGATTTCCTGGGGGGTGGCGCTCATCAAACTGGGAGCGTACTTGCCTTGGGTAAGGGCACCGCCCTGTCCCGCGGCCTGATGGCACTGGGCGCAGTTAATGCGGAAGAGTTCACCGCCCTTGGCTTGGTCGGCACCTTCGTAGCTGAGATCTTCGGCGCTAGGAATAGCTGGACCGGGAGCGAGTGAGGCGATGTAAGCCGCCATCGCTGCGATTTCTTCCCCGTTATAAATCGGGTCCTTCACCACAGCCTGGGCACCTGGAGCCGCGAGCGGCATGCGCCCCGAGGCTACTTGGAAGTGCACGGCGGCGGCACCGGCTCCAATGAGCGTGGGGCCATTGAGCGTTCCCTCGGCATCCATACCGTGGCAGGAGCTGCAGCCTTCTAGGTAGAGCTTCTTGCCGTCCTCGAC
>JAIOWY010000001.1:0-37750 GCA_021741845.1 Candidatus Nanopelagicales bacterium | reverse complement strand
ACTTCGTCGTAGTGACTCAGGGCAATATCAATGATGGTGGGGAGCGGTTCGGGGTGGCCGACGGGTGCCACGCCCCCAATTGCGAATCCGGTGGCCTGACGGACATCGTCCGCTGTTGCTTTAGTGACATCGGAGACGGCCAGAATCGCGGCAACCGTTGTGGTGTTGACCCGATGCTTACCCGAGGCAATCACTAGGACGGGTTTGCCGTCGGCCAGGAAAATTAGGGAACTGGCGATCTGGCCTACTTCAATGCCGAGTGCGGCAGCCGCTTCCTGGGCGGTACGGGCACTGTCATCGAGGCGCCGGACCTCACCCCGAGCACCCAGTAGGTGGAGGGTTCTGCGGACATGGATCACAGACTGTTGCTCGGTGGTTTCGCTCACGAAAGGGGAGTCTAGTGACCGGCTCTACCGGTATTCCCTCATAAATGAGGGTGTTCGGGCGGGTGAGAACCACCGGGGTTGACGGATGTCAGGGGGTCGGTCTATCTTTGACTTGTTCGAACATCTGTTCGACAGCAGGCCGGGGACGCCGGTTCGCTGGAACAGCAGGTGGTCGAACTGCCTCCCGGTCCTGGATTCGCGGCTAGGTGCGGGTCAGGTCAGTACAGCAGCGCATGCTGCCACATGATCACAGTCACCGGGGTCGTCTCGACCCCGACCCCGGTGACTGTTCATGGAGACAAGGGACGTAACAGAAATACACAGGTGTGAGAACGAGTTTGGGTCGAGAGCGAGTTCGGGTCGAGAAGTACAGGAACAGGCACGGGGTCTTTACCCGGTGCACGACTCGAAGGGATAGACACCATGGCGGGAACAGCTACTCACCTTTCACGGAACTCGGCCGCTGAACTGTTATTCGCGGCCCAAGGAAGTTTGCGCGAGGCACTCCATGCTTCTTTCCCCCATGACCGTTATGCCGCAGCCCACTTAGCGGCACTGCGCACCGCGGCGGCGGTGCTCGCGGACCGGGCGCGCGTGACACCGGGTGCTCGTCGACACCGTATTCGGAGTGTGTGGGAAATAGTTCCCCAGATTGCCCCGGAGTTCACGGAGTGGGCCGAGTTCTTCGCTGCGGGTGCACGCAAGCGAGCATCAGCGGAAGCGGGAATTCCCTGTGTCACTACCCGCGAAGCGGACGACCTCATGCGAGATGCTGAACGCTTTCTGACGCAGGTTGCCGGGACGCTCGGTTTACTTGAGCAGTCGGTTATTCCGGTGGGCACTGCGCGTTTACAGCGCGTGGGCTAACAGAACTCCGGGGTGTCAGTAGTCATGGCGGGTTCAGATTATTTTGCCCACATTCAGGTTGCCTCGGCGTACTCACTGCAATACGGCACCACCCACCCTGACGCATTAGTGCAGCGGGCGGCAGAACTGGACCAGAACATTATTGGCCTGACCGATCGCAATGGGCTCTATGGTGCGGTGCAGTGGGCGCGCGCCTGCATGGCTGCAGGAATAGCGCCGGTTCTTGGTGTTGACCTTGCGGTTGAGCGCACAGAGCATCGCGGTATATCGGGTGCGGGAATCCGGCGTACCCCAGCACACGGCGGAGTGTGGGTAGACGAAACCCATCCGCGCGTGACATTTCTGGCAACCGGGGCCCACGGGTGGGCGTCGTTGTGTCGCCTCGTTTCCGCAGCACATGCGGCGCCGCACACCTCGCCGGTACTGCCGTGGTCGGCACTGTCCGAGCATCACGCTGGGGTGGTGGCACTTCTCGGGGCTGATTCTGAAGTGGGTCAGGCACTACAGGCCGGTGCAGCGCACCGAGCCGACACCTTGCTGCGACCGTGGCGAGCGATCTTTGACCGCTATCTCGGTGTGTCGGTCACCTCGCACCGCGCTGATCGCGGACACAAGTACTCCACAGCGAATGCGGCGCGGCTGCTCGCCTGGGCGCGGGGAGAAAAACTTCCGGTCATTCTGACAAATGCGGTCCGCCACCTCACTCCGGAGCAGGTGCGCGTGGCAGACGTTTTAGATGCAGCGCGAAATATTGTCTCCCTTGACTCGCGGCATGTAGTGCGCAACAGCGGTGAGGGTTATCTCAAAAGTACGGGAGACATGCACCACATTGCTGCTGAAATTTGTCAGCAGGCAGGGGAGAGAAACCCACAGAAGCTGCTGCACGACACCCGGCATCTCGCGGAGTACTGCGTACTCGACCCAGAGCGAGACCTTGGTCTGGGTTCAGTTTTTGTCCCCGAACTCGATATTTTGTTGGGGCATCCTGTGGCGGAACCGGAGCGGGAAGCTAACGCACTGTTACTGCGCCGCTGTGAAACGGAAATCCCACACCGGTACACCCGATCCGACGACCGGGCAGTCGCTCGCTACCGACTCGAGCAGGAAATGCGCACCATTACTCACCTGGGATTCTCGGGGTACTTCCTGACGGTGGCCCATGTTGTCGACATGATCAAAGGACGTGGTGTGCGGGTGGCAGCTCGTGGCTCCGGGGCAGGAAGCCTGGTTAATTACCTCATCGGTGTCTCTGGGGTTGACCCCATTGCGCACAACCTCCTGATGGAGCGTTTCTTGACTCCCTTGCGTCGTGAACTCCCTGATATTGACATTGATGTTGAGTCGGACCGTCGATTAGATATTTATCAGTGGATCTTTGACGCGTTTGGTGCGGAGCGCATTGCCACGGTTTCCATGATGGAGACCTATCGCGCCCGTTCGGCTATCCGCGACGTGGGCATGGCTTTCAGTATGCCGGCCGCTGACATTGATGCTTTCGCTAAAGCGTTTCCCCATATTCGTGCTCGTAATGTGAAATCCGCACTACAAGACCTTCCCGAGTTACGGCATTCATCCTTCGGGCGTCTCGCGTCAACAGGCGAATTAGACACCTTTCTCACTCTGGTGGAAGCGCTCGACGGATTACCGCGCCATGTAGCCATGCACCCGTGTGGTGTGTTGCTCTCGGATCTCACATTGCTCGATCGCACTCCTGTTCAGCAGGGTGCTGCCGGTTTTCCCATGTCCCATTTTGATAAACATGATGTTGAGCACATGGGTTTACTCAAACTCGATGTCTTGGGTGTACGCATGCAGTCCGCCATGGCCCATGCACTCAATGAAGCCGAACGAGTGACCGGGGAGCGTCCAGTCATTGACGGAGCACCGCTTGACGACCCTGAAACATTTTCCTTAATTCAATCAACGCGGACTCTGGGGTGTTTTCAAATTGAGTCACCGGGTCAGCGTGAGTTGATTGGAAAATTCGCGCCAGAAACATTTAATGATCTGATCATCGATATTTCCTTGTTTCGCCCGGGACCAGTGAAGTCTGACATGATCCATCCCTTCCTTCGAGCGCGCCAGGGGTGGAACAAGCCAGAGTATCCGCATCCTGATTTGCGGCCCGCCCTCGAGGAAACCTACGGAGTTGTTGTTTTCCACGAGCAAGTGCTCCGCACATTCAGCGTCTTTTCAGGTTGTTCCCTGGCAGAGGCAGACGAATATCGTCGCTCCATGGGATCACCCGACGGGCAAAACGAAGTCCGAGCATGGTTCTATCCCGCCGCGTTGAAGCGGGGTTATCTCCTCGAACAAGTGGACCGGGTGTGGGAGATCCTGCGCGCATTTGCGTCATTTGGATTTTGTAAAGCACACGCCGCAGCATTTGCGCTCCCCACCTATCAAAGTGCGTGGCTCAAGGCGCATCACCCGGCAGCGTTCTACTGCGGTTTACTCACCCACGATCCCGGTATGTACCCCAAGCGCCTTCTACTGGACGACGCTCGAAACTTTGGTGTTCCGATCCTGAGCTTGGACGTTAATCACTCCGCTGACACATATCGACTGGAGGAAGTTGAGGGGGCTACATCTGTGTGGGGAATACGAATTCCCTTTACCGACGTCAAGGAAATAACTCAAGAAGAAATTGATCGGCTCATACAGGGTCAGCCGTATTCCTCACTATCTGATCTGTGGCAGCGCGCCCGTCCCTCACGACCGGTGGCGGAAAACCTTGTGGTTACCGGAGCACTCGACTCGCTCTACGGATTTCACGAGCATGCGGGGACGGGCCGCCTGACCCGCCGAGATTTACTCCTGCAAATCGCTGACCTGTCTCGCACTGCCGCAGTGACAACCGCCCAAATGTCCTTCGATATTTCCGACTCCGTCTCGGTGACCGGATCGGGTTTACCGGAAATGACTGTTGGTGAACGAGTGCGGTCAGAACTTGAAGTCCTTGGTTTAGATGTCAGCTCCCACGTCATGGATTTTTATGCTGATTGCCTATCAGCCCTTGCCGTTGTTCAATCCCGTGATCTTGTGCAGTGCCGATCCCAGGAAGAAATATTTGTCGCGGGAGTCAAAGTTGCAACCCAAATGCCTCCGGTGCGCAGTGGCAAGCGCGTGGTATTTCTGACCCTTGACGACTCCACCGGACCACTCGATGCCACCTTCTTTGAAGACGCTCAGGGTCCTTTTGCTCACGATCTGTTCAACTCGTGGATCCTGCTTGTGCGCGGAATTACCCGCCGAACTGGTCCCCGGGGGATTTCGCTGCGCGCCACCGGATGTTGGGATCTGGGGACCATTCGAAAAATATGGCGAGACGGCGGTATCCCCGCCGTCAATGATCATGTTCGCGCCCACCCGATTCCTGATACCGGTGCGCCGGTCAAGCGGGTAGCTCTCATTCACGCCAGTGGATTTCGACAGTCCCCTTATTCCGCTATCGGAGTTCCCGTTACCCAAGCGCCGAGCAAGTTGTGGCACAGGTCGCCGGGAACACCAGGGTGGTAAGCCGATTGCGCAATTCGGGGCATAATCAATTCATCGACACATCAGCAAGGAAGACCACATGAGCAGGAGTCAGGTTCGGCGCCCGAGCGGCAAAGTCGAATTCGGAACCAACGACACTGGTTGCACCATTCTCCATGTCGATATGGATGCTTTTTATGCGTCGGTGGAATTGCGGGATCGTCCGGAGCTCGTTGGTAAGCCAGTAGTTATCGCCGCCCAAGGTAACCGGGGGGTAGTGCTGACCGCCACCTATGAAGCGCGGGCACTCGGAGTGCATTCCGCCATGCCGCTATCACGGGCGCGACGTATTGCACCGGAAATCATCATTTTGTCACCACATCACGACAAGTACGCGACCGTCAGCCGCAGTGTTATGGCACTGTTTGAATCGATTACCCCGCTGGTGGAATCCATTAGCCTCGACGAAGCATTCCTCGATGTTTCCGGTGCGCTGCGCCGATTGTCCCACCCGGTGGGAATCGCCGAACTGATCCGAGCGCGAGTATTTGACGAGCAAGGAATCACCTGCTCGGTGGGGGTGGCCTCAACAAAGTTTGTCGCCAAGTTGGCATCAACCCGAGCCAAGCCTGACGGATTACTCCTGGTCCCGGTGGATTCCGTTATCGACTTCCTCCATCCGTTGCCTATTGGGTCGCTCTGGGGTGTAGGCGAGAAAACAGAGGAGCAGCTCACGCGCCTCGGAATGCGCACCGTCGGAGATATTGCGCACACTCCGGTGGCCACGCTGACGCGAGCGCTCGGTGCAACGGGGACGGCACTCCACGAGCTTTCCTGGGGTCGCGATCCGCGCACAGTGACTCCCCATGAACCGGAGAAGAGTGTCAGCAATGAAAACACTTTTGCTTACGATATTGATGACCCGGAAGTAATCCGCTCGGAAATTTCCCATCTGTCCGACAAGGTGGCCGCCCGGCTGCGAGCGGCGGGCTATCGCGGCAAAACCGTGACATTGAAACTTCGCTTCGCTGATTTCACCACTATTACTCGATCCAAGACGGCCGGTTATACCGATCTCGCCCACGACATTTATTCCACAACGTGGAACTTGTACCTCGCCTTGGGATTGCAACGTGTTCGGATCCGCTTGGTCGGGGTCAAAGTGGATGGACTGGTTCCGGCGACAGATGCACCGGAACAGCTGCTCTTTGGTGAGCCAGAGCATGGCCGCCGCGACGCCGAGTTGGCTATCGACGCACTCCGATCTAAATTCGGACCGGGGGCAGTGCGACCCGGTCGAACCATCCCAGGGGTGGAACAGGGTGCCACCACCGATCCAGGCCCGAATTCACCCCATTCCACGGGGGAATAGGCCTGGGTGGGAGAAATAATGGGGCAACGGTTTGCCCTGAGCCGTATTCGTCATATCCTTGACCTAGTCCGGTGGAGCAATCCACTATCGCGTTGAAAGGGGGCTCAGGTGCCACTCTCTGAGCACGAGCAAAAACTGCTGGAACAGATGGAGCAGGCCCTCTACGCGGACGATCCCAAATTTGCCGCCAACCTCCGTACCGCCGGTGGAAGCGCCAGTCGAGGTCGAGCAGCCCTCGGTGTCTTAGCCGTTTTAGCCGGGCTGGGGTTACTCGTTGCCGGTGTTGCCTTTACTCCTGCACTCGGTGTTGCTGGATTTACTGTCATGCTCATTGGAGCGGTAATCACCTACACCGCATTTACCACTCGCGCGGTAACCCCTGACAGCGAAGCCGTTGATGGGGGAACTGAGACACCAATCACCAAGATGCCCAAGGCGCCGAAATCGGATGGCTTCATGAATCGCATGGAAGAGCGCTGGCGCAAGCGCACCGAGGGTGAGCAGTAGAAATCCTGTGACAGATCATTCCGGCGAATCGAACGCCGTTATACCTGCCCAGCTGGGGCGTTTCTTTGAGGACTTTGAAGTCGGAACCACCTATCAGCATCCGTTCGGCCGAACCATCAGTGAAGCTGATTCCACCTGGTTCACATTGTTGACCTGTAACACCAATCAGAATCACTTCAATGCACACCTGGCTGAAAGCAACCCCATTACCCAGGGTCGCATCATTGTTAACTCCGGACTCACCGTGGCATTAGTTCTGGGGCTTTCTGTCATTGACATGAGCCAGAACGCGGTCGCAAACCTCGGATGGACTGATATCAAACTGACGCATCCTGTGTATATCGGCGACACCATCTATGCCGAGAGCATTTGTTTGGAGAAGCGTGAAAGCGGATCCCGACCCGAGATGGGAATTATTCGCATGAAAACACGGGGACTCAATCAAGATGGCGACGAAATCGTTTCTTGGTTCCGTTCTGTCATGGTTCCCAAGCGCTCCAGCGGTATTGGGCAGAACTACTTCCCCGAAGCCAAGTCTGGTCCCCTCACCGCGCAATAGCGGTCAGAGAAAACATTCCCATGGAAGATTTCGACGTCATGCAGGAGTCCGTCGAATTTGACGTGGATGTTCCGATTAATGCAGGAGCTTTGTATCCGGTAATCAGTGGAACAGTCAACGCCTGGCACGGGATTTTTGGTATTGCCCGATTCACCACCGAAACGCTCGTACACCTCGCATCTGAAACGTCCAAGACAGCTGTCAATGCGGTCCTCGACGAGGTCGTCCCACCAGTAGTAAATGCGGTTGTCTCCCGAGTCAACCTGACAGAGATTGTTGTTCAGCATGTGGACATCAACGCGATTGTGGCGAGGGCAGACATTAATCCCATACTGGACCGAATCCCCATGACCGAGATCGCCGACTATGTCATTGAGGAAATCGATCTCCCCGGTCTTGTGCGCGAAAGCACTGGCGGGGTAGCCGATGACCTCTTGGGAATTCTGAGATTCCAGGCCATTACCACAGATAATTTTGTCAGTGGGATTGTGGACAGGGTACTTTTTCGAAGTAAGGTGAGGTCAGCGGACACCGATGTGAGTAGTGCATGACTAGCTTTAAGCAGTTCCGCCAAGAATTCTCACCAAGTCAGACCGTTCACTTCAACGCAATGCCCAGTCGGGCGCGCAATATTCAAGGGCTTCCCGCAGGATTCACATCCCGATTTATTGCAGTGCTGATTGATATAGCAATGATCGCCTTGCTCCTCGTCGGCACGTATGGCTTGTGGTTGGGATTGCGATATATCTTGAGTGTTTTTTACGATATTCCACCAATATCCGGGCTACCCCTGTTATTGGTCGGTTATTTTCTGATGTGGGCTTATTGGACGTGGAGTTGGGCTTCCGGCGGTAGGTCGCTGGGGAATGTACTCATGGGTTTGCGGGTACAAACTCGTTCGGGTGGCACGCTCAGCATTGGTCAGGCAGCGGGCAGAGCGCTCTTCTCTGTGGTGTTTCCCGTGGGATTGGCCTGGTCGATCATTAGTCGATCTAATCTGTCCGTCCAAGACATTGTGATGCGCACCGAAGTGGTCTTCAACTGGGCCCCCTTGGTCTCCAACGATGACAGTTAGGCCGGCCGTACTTATTCCTGAATAATCAGGGCAATTTCCACCAGGGCTAGGGAGAACGTCGTCACGGATAGCATGGCGGCCGTCTTTCCTCCCGTTTCCACTGGATCGCCATCACGGTAACGGTGCATTGAATTAATAATCACAATGAGTACAACGCTGAGCGCGATTGCTGTCATTACCCCAGCCAAAATCGGGGACGCGTTCAACGCCAGGCGGGCCAAAGCGAACCCCGCTATTGCGAGTGTCAATGCTGTGCGGCGCCAAGACAGCAGGGTTCGTTCCTGTGGCATTCCTTGGTCGAGGGGACCATCCGCTGGCGCAGGTTCTGGTGTGGTCATGGCTAGAGGAATGCGATGGCAGAGAACACAGCAATGGCCAGCACGGCAGCGGAGAGCACCACCAGGGCTGGGGAATGCGGTAACGGAGATCTGTTCCGCATTGCTCGCTCAACGCGTGACCAGGAGTACCACGCCCAGAGGGCAAGGGCTGCGCCGATTGCGAGGGCAATCACTGAGAGCCACCGGCGAGTATCAGGGGCTATCGAAAAACTTACGGCATTTAGGGCAATGCCACCGGCGACAAAGGCCAGGCCGGTGCGAATCCATGCAAGAAAAGTGCGCTCATTAGCCAGAGTGAATCGTGGGTCAGGCTCGCTCCCTGTGGAGTAGATAGAACGGGGCCACCGTTTATCCATTCCACCGGGTGATTGATGCTCACGTGGTGACTTGCTCACGCGTTCCCCTCTCCTGCGTTGCTCTCTGGTATACAGAGTGATGTTACGCCGAATTGTTGCGAGGAAGGGGAGCCACATGAAACTCCGTTCATTCATATTTTTCTGTGCTCTCGCCTGCATTTCGACAGTTGCCATTCCTGTTGCACACGGTGCAGAGAACATGAATGACAATTATCCGACATGGAGCAAGGCCAGTGCTGTCCTCGGGGAACGAGGAACTCTCTATGCACCGACGTACAAGGCTGGGTTGTCCTTATCAGATAAAATTCAAGTCATTGCTTTTCAGAGAATTGGTCAGTCTGCCGCCACGCGGTCCTACAAAATGACCAGCGCAACGGGGATGTACGGGAAAATTTCAAAGAACTTCATTCTGAGTGAAAAATGGGCAACTTCGACGTGGGCCGCCGAACCGCAACCAGACCTAGCTCGCCGGCCCGTTGGTCGTGTCACCCTCCAGCGAGAGGTCAACGGCAAGCGGGTTGCTGTCAAAGTCCACATATTCGCCAACTGTGATCGAAATGTCTATGTGACGGGCGAGGTTGACCGAGTCTCCTGCATTAAACGGGATGTACTGCGATATGGGGGTTATCTAGGAATGCGTTTGCCCGCTTCGACAGCCGGTAAAAACGCCACTGGGACGGACATTGTTATTCAGACAAAGGGACTCACCTACGCGCAACTACTTCGAATTGCTTCCGGCTTGGAGGAGGCTAGTCAGTCGGAGTGAGGAGAAACAGGCGGTGCGTTGCCCGAGTACAAGCAACAAAAATATCGGAGCCCCGCACACCTTGTTGGCGAAGACGGTCTGGGTCGCAGACAAAGACAGCATCGAATTCGAGACCTTTTGTCTCTTTCGCGCTGAGTATGGCGATCTTTGAATCGAGAGCAAGGGCACCGAAACCGAAAGAGGGGTTCTCGCTCTTGTTAAATCGTTCGCGCAGGGAGTCTGCGTCCTGATCAGGAAGAATCACACAGGCGCGGCCGTCCAAATCATGGGTCTGCTCCAGAATGTACGGAATCCAGTCATGGAGTGGAAGTGAAATTTCGCGCGTTGGTTCACCATGCCTAATGGAAACGAGATCCGGCGCAGTACCACCGGCGCGAACGAGCTGATTGACAGCAGTGTCAACAGTTTCGGAGGTTATTCGATAGGTGATAGTCAATGTGTTTATCACAACTTTGTCCGCGGCCCATTCCAGTGCAGATTCCCATGTGCGTGCGCCAGCGGGGTGTGAGCTTTGTTGGAGATCTCCCACAATGGTCAGTGATTTGCGCACGGCTCGTCGGGAAATAGAACGCCAGGCCATCTGGCTTAACTCCTGGGCCTCGTCAACGACGATATGCCCATAAACCCACTCGCGGTCTAGATAGGCGCGCTCCGCAACGGTGGTAGAGGGCCCACTGTGGTCGCGGTGACCAGCATGCAGATCGGCTGCTGACAATTCCCGATACTCGGAATTCTCATACGTCCTTGCTTTAGGCCGAATCCATTCACCGAGTAGATCAGCGCATTCATCCAGCAACGGGACATCGTCTACGGTCCAAGCTGGTTGCTGTCGATCCACTGTTCGAAGCAGTAATTGCTGTTGTTCCTGAGTGAGAATTCCATCAGCGCATTGTGATAAAAAGCGAGAGTCTGTGTACAGCCGGGATATTACTTTTTCAGCAGTGGTTGGCATCCACATGAGATTCAAGGTGCGTCGGACATGTCTGTCGTCAATGAAGTCAGCAACGTAGTCGGCCCGAGTTTCTTGATCCGGTTGTTCGTCTCCACGGTCTGCGGCCACGTTTCGAGCAAGGTAATCGAGTAGTCGTTTAAGAAATGACTCCCGATTCGCATGGTAACTGGCGCGGCGACTGGTGCTTTTCCGTGCCTCGCGTATCTGCCCGCGCGTTAGCCGCAGGTTGATTCCGGATTCGGTTGTTATCGAAATATCCGAGTCGGGGATTGCAGTCCAATTGTGCACGGCATTCGCGATCACTCGGGCCATGATCGAGCTACCTTTGACTGCAGCAACGTCATCACGGTCATCGCGAGTTGCATTAACGCCAGGAAAGAGTTGCCCGGGGGTCAGCAGAACAATGTCTGTTTCACCGAGGCTTGGCAGTACCTGATCGATATAGCGCAGAAAGGCCTCACTAGGCCCCACAATGAGAATGGCATCTTTAGCTAATCTCTCGCGATACGTATAAAGCAGCCATGCAGCCCGGTGCAATGCAACGACGGTCTTGCCGGTTCCAGGCCCGCCTTGGACCACGGTGACTTGATTGAGCGGGCTGCGAATAATGGTGTCTTGATCGGCGGCAATCGTGGCGAGAATATCGGCCATACGCCCATCGCGCGGGGCGGTGACCGATTCTGTAGCAGCTTGATAACTGCCCTCCCCGGGTTCGGTGAGCCATTCGTCGTCCACGTGGGTAACCGTGTTTTTGCCACTCATGTGTTTAGTCGAAATTCGCCGGCGTAACCGGGTACCCATGCGCTCAGCGGTGGTTGCCTGATAGAACGGTGCCGCATTAGGTGCACGCCAATCAATGAGTGCCATATCGCCGTCTGGTGTCCGCAAACCAATTCGACCGATGCGATGCACAACGTGGTCATCCCCGTCGATTCGGCCGAAGTAGAGGCGATTCTCTGCCGCTTCGGCGGATCGCATTTGTGAGTGAAGGTTTTCAGCGTGAGCTTCGCGTTCCAACTCGTCTTGACCAGTGCCGGTTGAGGGGGCGTTACTTAACGTGGTGAGGCGTTGGGCGAGGTGTTCGCGCAGGTCCGCAAGCAGTTGATAGGCGGTATCGGTGAACTCCTGTTCCTGCTCAACCGTGCCACCCACAAAGTGCTCCTCGCTACATTTTTCCGGGGTAACCCCGGGAAATCGGTGTCCAACTATGTCACGGGGAAGCGGATGGCGCAGCACTGCCTCTCGGGTCGCGGACTGCGGCCAGTTCACTTGACAGGGAGTAGAGAATGGGTGTGTGGTTCGGGGAAATATCACGCAAGCGTGGATCGAGCACGAGTCACTCGTTGTCATGGGAATGGATACCCACTCCACGGACCGGACAGTGCTTACGCAAGCAGGCAACCGCACCGTTGAGGCGGCAGTGTCCGCACTACGCCCAGACTCCCAAGGAATGCTGGAATACATGGATTCCGGCGCCCCCGTGTGGAACTCCCGTACCTCAGAGACACCCCTCTTTGTCTCCATTGCGCACACCGGAAAGTGCGCGGTTGGCGCTGCATCCACCACGCCGGTAGGAATCGATCTAGAGCGTTCAGATCGTGATGTCAGTCGTCTATTCCGCGCGCTCACGCAGACTGAACGTGACCTACTCCCGCAGTGGGGACTGCTGGAGATCTTGTGCGCCAAGGAAGCTGCCGGCAAAGCACAACAGGTGGGGCTTGCCGGGTCGCTCCAACGGTGGGAGGTGTCAGTTCATGAGGACCGACTGGTCGTGACGGATCGAGATGCGACAGCTCCGGACCACCGAACACAATGGGAAATTTCCTACCTGTACCGCCATGAATCGGGCGTCCCGCTTACCTGCGCAATAGCCGTGCCGAAGTAACTGCCCGTAGGGTTGCCTCATGTCTCCGTCGGAACCAGTGGTGGAACGTGTCAGTACATCTCGAATGGAACTTCACGATATTTATGAATCCGCCCACGTGGAAGTGCGCCAGCGCGGTGCAGATGAATCCTCGTGGGTGTTGGCTTCAGACGCCGTACGTGAACGCGGGGAGTGTGGCGTTGTGATCACCGCTTGGAACCCAGGTCAATGGCGTCCAACTCCGGAAGTCAATGACGCAGCAAATCAGAGGTTACGGCGCGTGCTCATGGAGCATGGTTGCGAAATTTGGGAGGCAGATGGCTTCTCTCCCGATCGATCATTTCGGGAACCAGGTTTCATTGCGTGGGGAATGGATGCGGAAACCGGTTGCGACATCGCTCGGGAATTCGGGCAGTTTGCCATTTTCTATTACCTGGCCACAGGTGAGCGACAGGTGATGAGCGCCTGAATTAGTTGGTGGGGCTGGGTGAACCACTCGGAGATGTGGATGCCGTCACCCGTGGTTTGAGTTTCACCTCGCGAGATTTGTCGTAGAGGGCAATCCAGGTTTGTCCCGGCTTAAAGGACAACGGAATACCTAGTTCGTTGGTAAATAGGGTGCCGGATTCAGCGGACTCACGCGACCACGTGGCTTGATAGGACAGACCATCACGCAACACAATGGCTTTACCCTGTCCGATTGTCTTCGCGTGGGGTGTATTGCCACCACCCTTATCAAAGTAGGCGGATGGATTTTGTTTGACTAATTGGATGACCACGGTGTCGGCCCATTGCCGCCCGTCCCCTTCTTCGGCTGTTGCCCGCTCGCCATTGAGGTTGACCGCGTAGCGTCCCGTGCCCGGGTCATATTTAAATCGAGCGCTGGCATAACTCCATTTCAGGTCGGCCGCTGTTGTGGGAACACCGCCTGCCGGAGGCACTGCAGCGAAAGTCAGTCCAATAGAGCGATCCACGGAAATGTCACTGTTGTCCCCAACGGCTTCCTGCCCATTGAGGAAATAGTTGTACGGAGCTCTCCGGGAGCCATCCCGCTGATAATCACTCGGTGCCTTATTGGCCGATAAATCAATCAACGACGACGCATCAATGGCCGGCCACAGTTTGCGTTGGGCACCAGAAAAGGCGAAACCCGGACTCCCGTATTGGCTCAACAGGTCGAGGTCGGTTATTCGAGCTGAGCGCACGGGGCCGATTCGATCCGGAATGGTCGAGTTGAAGACAGCTGCAATGCGGGTGATTCCGTACTCGACCTCCTCTAGATACACGATGTCAGCCAGGGTCAAACCGGCGTGGGGGAGCGCATTACGGGTGTTGTCCAGTTTCACGACCAAGACCGGCTGGGGAGCGAGTTGGGTGAGTCCCGTGAGGGGCGATGTGGGCGTTGGTGTGGGGGTCGGTGTGACCTGTGGGCTGGGGCTCGAGGTCGGCGAGGCTGAACTCGAGGCCGAGGGTGTGGGGCTGGCACTGGGAGTGGTGACCGCCGAGTTTGTCGAGGACCCGCTCGCGCAGGCGCTGAGCACCGTGGACAGGGCGAGCGCGCCAAATATCCAGGGCGACAGTCGCAGGGGGGACCGAGTCACGGGTTCACCTTAGGTCCTGGGGCTCGAAATCAGGGGGTTCGACGAGTTCAGCAGCCGCGATGGTGGAGGACATGGCCAAAAAATTCGGCCCTAATGGTTGACGGTGGAGGGAAATGGAGTATTGTGGCGCTACTTGGAGAGTCCAATGTGACGTGTGAGTCGTAAAAGGAGGGAAGTTGCTGATGTTTCTAGGCACCCATTCCCCCCGTCTCGACGACAAAGGCCGCATGGTGCTCCCGGCGAAATTCCGCGAGGGGCTGGCCGCGGGGCTGGTATTCACCAAAGGCCAGGAGCGATCGATCATTGTCTGGCCGGCCGCCGAATTTGCTGACTACGCCGCTCGACTGAGCGAGGCATCACGTTCAGACTCCGCGGTTCGGGCCTACCAGCGGGTGCTGTTCTCCGGCGCAACAGATGAAATCCCCGATAAGCAGGGACGCGTCATGGTTCCCGCGGCCCTGAGGGAATACGCCGGAGTGGACCGGGACGTGGTGGTGGTTGGAAATGGCACCACCCTCGAAATTTGGAATGCGCCAGCCTGGGAGAGCTACCTCGCTGGACAGGAAGAAGGTTTCTCGGATCTCAGTGAGGAGGTAATCCCGGGGTTTATGTAGTTCCGCTCGCTCAGGCCCTTACCCGCTCCGCACCCTGACTTCACTTCCCCGAAGCCAGGACATGCAGAGCGAGCGGGCGGGGACCTGATCGCACGGCACGAGCAGCACCGAACCAACAGCACAGAACCAACAGCACTGAACACAGGTAACAACAACTGAACCATCAGCTCGAACCCGACCGCGAATCGTGTTCCACGAGGGAAAGACACAACAATGACAACGCTGAATCAATTTCTCCAGCTTCGACGCTGGAACGTCTCCGCAGGAGTACGGACAGGTACCGCTGTTGTGGCCGCTGGCATATCTACCGGTGTTTCTGTCTATCTCCTCTCGCTTCTCGTGGGGAGTTGGGCATAACCCCATGACGTCACCACAACGCCATATACCGGTCCTCCGAGACCGGGTTTTGGCGTTGCTTTCTCCAGCTTTATCCCATCCAGACGCAGTTCTTCTCGACGCCACACTCGGGCACGGAGGACATGCGGAACAGGCGCTGCGCCAATTCCCTAACATGCGGTTGATCGGGCTGGATCGAGATACAACGGCGCTCGAACTCAGTCGTGCACGGTTGTCACCATTTGCGGAACGAGTGGTGCTTGTGCACGCCATTTATGACCGCATACCCCAGGTGCTTGCCGATAATGGTTTAGCCAGCGTGGATGGCATTCTCTTTGATCTTGGAGTCTCTTCCATGCAATTAGACAACGCAGATCGTGGTTTTTCCTACTCCTACGACTCAGAGCTAGACATGCGTATGGATCAAACTGAAGGAATCACGGCAGCGGAAGTCATTAATACTTATGAGCCGGGACGTCTTGTCCGAATTCTGCGAGCATATGGAGACGAGAAATTCGCGGAGCGAATTGTCGACAGAATAGTCAAGGAGCGGGCGGTTACCCCCATCACTCATTCTGCTCGTCTGGTGGAGATCGTTAAAGATGCGATTCCAGCAGCGGCTCGGCGAACGGGCGGTAACCCAGCCAAGCGCACCTTCCAAGCACTCAGGATCGAGGTCAATTCCGAACTCGATGTTTTGGAGCGCGCCATTCCACGCGCGATTGACTCACTCTCCATGCATGGGCGGATTGTGGTGATGTCCTACCAGTCCTTGGAGGACAAGATCGTCAAGAAGATTTTCATTCAGCGCTCGACCGCTCAGGTTCCGCACGATATGCCGATCATTCCTGACAGTGCGCAACCGGAGTTACAGTTGCTAACTCGGGGCGCCGAAGCGGCACAGGATGTTGAGATTGCTGAGAATCCTCGAGCAGCGTCAGTGCGCCTCCGCGCTGCAGAACGAATTAGGCCACGCCTGGTAGACGTGCGGGAGGTGGCAGCATGAGCGCCGCTCCTCACTTGGAACCGCTGGAAGTTCAAGCGGGTGTCACCGAATATGCCACCAAGGGTGTTCGGAAGAATGTTCGAGCCAATCTTCGGTTGGTCTCCCCGCTGCGGGTCAACAAAGCAAGTAATAGCGTCTTTACCTTGGTGTTACTCGGCACGCTTGGCTTGGGCATGTTGGGAGTGCTTCTCATCAACACCTCACTTGCCCAAGGAGCTTTTACACTCGGCGAACTTAGGTCGGAACATAATGAATTAGTGCGCACCGAAGCGACACTCACGGAAGAAGTAGCCGTGCTGTCTGCCCCAGATGCTTTGGAAACCCAGGCGAGGGCAATTGGCATGGTGCCGAGCACGACTCCAGCGTTTATCCAGATACCTGACGGTACTGTGTTAGGAAAGCCCAAGCCGGCTAAGGGAACACGGATTGCCACACCGGCTGATGCCACGGTGGGAGAAGCCGTTGATGCGGGTGCGGCAGCTGAACTTCCAGAATCCCTCGGTGCGGATTACGACCCGGCCGCCGCCGACGCTAAGGCGAATGAAGAAGCACAAGCTCAATCCAGCAAAAAGTCACCGAAGAACGAGGCTGGCGTATGGAGTGAGCCAACATTTGTCGAAGCTGAAGTGCTGTCGGAGGATGCACTTCTCGATGCGGTCCCGGTCCCATAGCGGCAGGTGAGTTATGGCCAAACGCGTCGCTCGACAGCCGTCTCGAGGGCTACTTGATACTCCCATAAAACTCGGCAATCAAAGCAAGCGCGGACTTGTCCTCATTCTTGTTACCTCCCTGATGTTTGTAGTGTTTGCGGCCCGTCTGGTCGATCTGCAAGGGATACGCGGGAGCGAGCTTGCCTCCGCCGCCCTTGATCAGCGACTGCGGACACTTGAAATTCCGGCACAGCGGGGTGCAATTCTTGATTCCAATGGAACTGCGCTGGCCATTACGGTGGAAGCGCGCAATGTCACTGCTGACCAAACCATGATTGAAGATCCCGCGGTGGTGGCCCAAGCGCTGTCCCCAATTTTGGGTGCGGACGCAGATATTTTGGCTCACCGGCTGACGGGGGAGCGACGCTTTACCTATGTGGCCAAGGAGATCTCGCCGGAGAAGTGGGAGTCAATTTCGCAGTTGCGACTGCCCGGTATTTTCAGTGAAACAACCTCTCGCCGAATTTATCCGGCTGGTGATCTGGCGGCCAATGTCATTGGCTTCGTGGGTGGTGAAGGAACGGGGTTAGGTGGTTATGAATACGCCTTTGACAAGGAACTTGGTGGCACTCCCGGCGAATTGACCTATGAGGGCGGTCCTGGTGGCCGAGCAATTCCAACTGCCGCAAATGTACGTGTCAATGCTGAGCAAGGCGTCGATATCCAACTCACTATCGATTCGGACATTCAATTCGTTGCCCAACAGGCCATTGCCGAGGCAGTTGCTTCAGCGGGTGCAGCAGACGGCACCGTGGTCGTGATGGATCCGCAAAGCGGCCATATTTTGGCACTCGCCACAGCGCCAACCTTTGATGCCAACGATCCGACCATGAGTGACGCTGCTGATCTCAATAATCGACCTTTAACAAATGCATTTGAGCCAGGATCAACGAGCAAGGTCATGACATTAGCTGCCGTCATCAATGAGGGTGCAGCCACTCCCTACACACCGATCAAGGTTCCTGGCGTGCTCAAGCGTGGGGATAAGGACTTTAAGGACCACTCACCACACGGCACGCTGAATTTGACGCTGAGTGGTGTTATGGCGAAGTCCAGCAATATCGGAACAATCCTTGCTGCTGAGCGAATTGGGGGAAAGAAGCTCTCCAAATATCTCAAGAAATTTGGAATAGGGCAAGAGACGGGATTGAATTTTCCTGGCGAGAATAAGGGGTTCGTTCCCGCCTATGAAGACTGGTCGCCTACATCATTTCCAACAATCGCTTTTGGGCAAGGCCTCAGCGTTAATGCCGTTCAAGCGGCTAGTGTTTTTGCAACCATCGCCAACGATGGGCTCCGCGTTGAGCCCTCCCTTGTTTCGCGCATCATTCACTCCGACGGAACCGTGCAGGAACCGGAAGCGCCCGCCACTACCCGAGTGGTGAGCCGGGAAACCGCTAAGCAAGTACGGAGCATGTTGGAGACGGTCGTTGGGGAGGGTGGAACAGCCACCAACGCCCACATACCTGGTTACCGCATCGGAGGCAAAACTGGTACAGCTCAGGTTGTTAATAATGTGACTGGCGGGTACGGGAAGGACGTCATCGCATCCTTCATTGGCATGGCGCCGGCAGACAATCCACAGTTGGTCGTTGCAGTTTTCATCTCGAAACCAAAGGCTGGACGTTATGGCGGCGAGATTGCCGCTCCTGTGTTCAAAAAAGTGACCAGTTACGCTTTAGGTGCGCTGGAGATTCCGCCAACGGGAGCTAAAGCACCTAAACTCGCGCTGACGTTTGGGGGTTAGTTGTGAACTCCTCCACGGGAGCTCCTCACCCAACAACTCATGATCTTGCAGTCCTCTGCGCTGCGGAAATTTTTGGGTCGGATTCGGTAGAAATATCAGGGGTAACCCATAACTCGCTTCAGGTGGAATCAGGTGTCCTTTTTGCCGCATTGCCTGGTGCAAAGACACATGGCGCGCGATTTGTTGAATCAGCCATTGCACAGGATGTTGCTGCAGTTCTCACAGATTCCGAAGGTTGGGCCATCTGTGGCGCACTCTGCGAGGAAGCGGGCATACCTGTCCTCGTTGTCCAGAATCCGAGGGGACAACTCGGTGCGATCTGTTTGACTGTTTATGGAAAACCGCCTGTGAAGTTGATTGGGATCACTGGAACGAACGGCAAAACCACAACCGCCTATATGGTCATGCAAGGTATGCGGTCTGCAGGAATTCCCGTGGGCATGATCGGCACTCTTGCCACTTATATCGGCGATACACAGATACCAAGTGCCCGGACAACTCCGGAGGCGCCCGATCTATTCAACCTTTTATTGCGCATGTATCAAGCAGGAGTTGAAGTGGTCGTGATGGAAGTCTCCAGTATCGCGATTGCGGAGCACCGAATCGATGGGCTCATTTTTGATGTTGTCGGATTTACAAATCTCTCGCATGATCACTTGGATTACCACGGTGACATGGAGACTTACTTCCAGGAGAAGTGCAAGCTCTTTGAACCCGCGCGTAGTTCACAAGGGATTGTGTGCGTGGGGGATACGTGGGGGAGCCGTTTATGCGATATAGCCCAGATTCCGATTCAGTCTGTAAACCTCATACAACGAGGTGAACAAGTCACTTCCGATGCTGATTGGGTGGGCGTTCGGACCAATGCAGGGAATCTAGCAGTGCTGCATAACGGGATAGAAGAGATTGTTTTTGATGTGGAAAGTCCCGGGCTAGCAAATGCATGGAATGCGCTTCTGGCTGTGGCAATACTGTCCGCTGCCGGATGGAGACCGCAACTCACCGCAGCGGCTATCGGTGAATCCTCGGTTCCAGGCCGCGGCGAACTGGTCAGTAGCCACATGGGGGTACGCATATACGTTGATTACGCACATTCACCGGATGCTATTGAGGCTTTTCTGTCTGATTTACGTTCAGGCGCTACTGGTCGGGTGATCACTGTCATTGGTGCCGGTGGAGACAGGGACGCAAGTAAGAGAACCCTCATGGGCCACGTGTCGGCGAAGCTATCCGATGTTGTGATTATCACGGACGACAACCCCCGGTCTGAAAACCCGGCGGAGATTCGTCAGTCACTCGTAATCGGCGCCCAGGCGGACAACAGCGCAATAGTGGAAGAAATAGGCGATCGCCGTGCAGCCATTTCCCGGGCGGTGGAGATCGCGAGATCAGGTGATTGCATTGCCGTACTAGGTAAGGGGCATGAGGATCACATTGACGTGGGGGGCGCAAGAATTCCATTTCATGATTCCACCGTGATCAGGGAGTTGGTTGCTCGTGCTTAATTTCACGGCTGCCGAACTGGCTGGTATAACTTCGGGCGAATTGACTGCTGCGCCGCCTGGGCTGACGGTGAAAGGCTTCTTTGTTGACTCTCGAGAAGCTATCGCTGGTGGCGTATTTGTCGCCATCAAGGGCGAGCGAACCGACGGCCATCAATTTCTGAGTGACATTCACGCGGCCAACGTTGGTCTCGCCATCATTGACGTTCACTACTCAGGAGTCGTACCGGCGGAGTTACCTGTCCTGCGTGTCAAAGATCCGGTAATAGCGCTAGGTCAAATTGCCCATTGGGCCCGGGTGACAAAGTTACAGGCCCAGGTAATTGCTGTGACGGGATCCAGTGGCAAAACCACAACAAAGGACTTTATCGCTGGGATTTTGTCTGATGCGGGACCGACCATCTGGGCTAAAGGATCCTTTAACACCGAAGTGGGTCTACCACTCACCATCCTCGGTGCTGATGAAACGACCAAATTCCTTGTGTTGGAAATGGGCATGCGCGGAATTGGTCACATTGAACTCCTGTCCAAGATCGCGCTTCCGAATGTTGGTGTGGTGACCAACATCGGATCCGCGCACATGCAGTTGCTGGGATCTCGTGAGAGCATTGCCAGCGCCAAAGGAGAGCTCATTCGTTCGCTCTCGCCTGACTCGTGGGCGGTTCTCAATGAGGACGACTTACTGGTTCGCGCCATGTCGTCTAGTAGTAAAGCCCAGGTCGTTACTTTTGGTGAGAGCGCATCCGCGCAATTTCGGGCAAAAAATGTACAGGTGGATAACAATGCGCGGTGCTCCTACATGCTGGAGTACCTCGATCGTTCTTACCCCGTCTCCTTACGTATCCCCGGGGAGCATCAGGTCGCCAACTCCTTGGCAGCCTTGGCTGCCGCAACGTGTGCCGGAGTTCCCATTGCGCAGGCAGTGCAGGCGATAAACGAAATTGCGCACATTAGTAAATGGCGCATGGAGGTCGTCACAACGACGGATGGTGTCACCGTTATCAACGATTCCTACAACGCAAATCCAGAGTCAATGCGGGCTGCGCTCAAAACGTTGGCAGCAATGTCCGTGGGTCGACGAAGCATCGCAGTTCTCGGTCCGATGCGGGAGTTAGGAGATGCGGAAAGGGAAGAACATGATGCTCTGGGCCGCATGGCAGTCCGACTGGATATCTCCCTGCTTGTATGCGTAGGTGACACCATGAAAATTACCCACCTCGGCGCATCCCAGGAAGGGTCGTGGGGCGAAGAGTCCCAGTGGGTGCCGGATATCGACGCCGCTATCGATTTCCTGCGCGAGCGAATTGAGCCCGGTGATGTTGTTTTGGTTAAGGCCTCCCGATCCGTCGGGCTGGAGCGCGTGGCAGATGCATTGCTGGCTGGGAAAGTCAGTAAAGTCTCAGAGGAAAAGTCTGAGGGAGCGCTATGAGACTCGTTGTTATCGCGGGGGCCATTGCGACCTTGGTGTCCTTTTTGGGCACCCCTCTACTCATCAATTTTCTCCGGAAGCATGGTTACTCCCAAGCAATTCGTGCCAGTTCCGAGGGAGAGAAGTACCCGGCGCATGAAGGCAAGATCGGCACGCCATCTATGGGAGGCGTGGCCATTCTTGTGGCCGTGTTGGCGGGTTATTTCCTCACCCATCTCGTGACGTGGCGACCGGTTTCCGTGTCAGCGCTGCTCGTGCTCTACCTCATGGTTGGGCTAGGTCTGGTCGGAATGGCCGACGATTATTTGAAAATATTTAAGCAACGCAGTACTGGGTTGCGCGCTCGGACAAAGCTCATTGGCCAGGCGGTTGTCGCCTTTAGTTTTGCTTATCTCTCCGTTCAATTTCCTGATGCGTCAGGCAATACTGCGGCGTCCATGGCGATCTCATTTGTTCGTGACACGTCAATTGTGCTTCCCTTAGGGCTATTCCTGCTGTGGGTGTGGTTCTTAGTCACCGCCACAACTAATGGCGTGAACTTGACAGACGGCTTGGACGGACTAGCGGTGGGCGCCGCCATTATGAGCTTCTTGGCGTATGTACTACTCGCCATCTGGCAGTACGGTCAGAATTGCGCTTTTGAGGTAACGGAATTCTGTTACAACACGCAAAACCCTCTCGACTTAGCCATGGTTGCGGCTGCAACTGCCGGAGCAAGTTTTGGCTTCCTGTGGTTCAACACGGCACCCGCACGCATATTTATGGGTGACACTGGCTCGTTGGCATTAGGTGGCGGGATCGCTGGGCTCGCTATTCTGACTCGAACAGAATTACTCCTGCCACTGATCGCTGGACTTTTCCTCATCACCACGCTGTCGGTTATTGGTCAGGTCGGGTCATTTAAATTAACTGGGAAGCGAATTTTTCGGATGGCTCCGCTGCATCACCACTTTGAGATGTTGGGGTGGCCTGAAATTCAGATCGTGGTCAGGTTCTGGATCATCCAAGGATTGTGTATCGGTGCGGGTCTGACAATTTTCTACGCGGAGTGGGTTCGGGCGTGACATTGCCATTTCATCGAAATTCCGATTGGCATGGTGTCCCAGTCGGGGTCCTCGGAGTTGGTATTGCGGGATTTTCGGCTGCCGACGCACTCATGCAATTAGGTGCTGACGTGTCCATTATTGACTCATCGGCAGGGGAAAAGCAGCGCGAGCGCGCTGATATTTTGGGGTCATTAGGCGCACACATCTATCTAGGCGCGGCTGACTTACCCGATACGCAATTCGCCTTCGTGGTCACATCACCAGGGTTGCCCCCGACCCATTCATTTCATGTTCAAGCGCAGGCGCGCGACATTCCTATCTGGGGTGAACTTGAGTTAGCGTGGAGATTGCGAAATCCCGACTCGGCGGCTGATTGGTTGTGCATTACAGGTACTAATGGCAAGACCACCACAACGTTAATGGTGGAATCCATGCTTCGTGAGGCCGGTGTTCGAACCGTTGCCGCCGGAAACATTGGTCATTCCCTCGTCGATGTAGTCATGCACGATCTGCTGGATGTCATTGCCATCGAAATAGGCGCGCCTCAATTGCCATTTGTTTACTCCATGAGTCCGTGGGCGTCTGTTTGCCTGAACGTTGCGGAAGATCATCTTGATCATTTTGGGGGATTCGGAAGTTATAGAGATACCAAGGCGCGCGTCTATGAACGAACCCAGTCTGCTGCGATCTACAACGACCATGACCCTCTCACATTGCACATGGTTAAAGAAGCAGATGTCATGGAAGGGTGTCGGGCGATTGGTTTTACCCGTGGTATCCCCGGTCTGAGCATGCTCGGTGTGGTGGATGGGGCACTCGTTGATCGAGCATTTATTCCTGATCGTCGGGATTCGGCCCAAGAATTAGCACTTGTTTCCGATATCCACCCCGCCGCACAACACAATACGGAAAATGCTCTGGCCGCCGCAGCACTGGTTCGGTCCTGGGGGGTTCGCGCGCCCGGTGGCGAGGTGGCACCCACAGCGATACGTGCCGGGCTGCGCAATTTCACCCCCGCGGCACATCGCATACATCTTGTTCGTGAACTGGGTGGAGTTCAGTACGTGGATGACTCCAAAGCCACGAATGCCCACGCGGCACAGACCTCCATCCAGGCATACCCGTCTGTTGTGTGGATTGCCGGTGGCTTGGCCAAGGGGCAGGATTTCGATGATTTAGTCCGCGGAACTGCAGATCGATTGCGGGTGGCGATCCTCCTGGGCCAGGATGCCGATTCGCTCGCCCAAGCGCTGACCCGACACGCACCAAATGTCCCAGTATTCACACTGGTAACTCGCGAAACTAGTGCCATGGAAGAAGCCGTTCTACTCGCGCATGGTCATGCCCGGGCAGGGGATACGGTCCTGTTAGCCCCCGGTTGCGCCTCGTGGGACATGTTTCGCGACTACTCCCACCGAGGAGATGTCTTTGCTCAGGCCGTGGCGCGGCTCGATGGCGGCGCTGCAGCGGAAATGCAGAGTTAGCGCCGTGGTCAACGCTGTTAAGAACGCAGCCAGACGACTGACCGAATCAACGCACTCGGTTGTATCTCGACGACAGTCGGATGGGCATTCGGCACCTAAGGCGGCCAAGGAATCTCGGTTGAGTCTGCTCCTCAACCATCCATTAAGCACGTACTACCTCATTGCGGGGTCCACTATTTTGTTGCTGATCCTCGGTCTGCTCATGGTGCTTTCAGCCTCCTCCGTTGAAAGTGTCCGCACATACGGATCTGCTTATACGCTCGTTCAGCGTCAAGCACTCTTTGCCGTAGGTGGTGTGATTGCACTGATTCTTGCTGCTCGCACATCGATTCAGTTTTGGCGGCAGGGTGCCTGGGTTTTCCTGGCATTAGCGTTCGCACTTCTCGTCGCGGTACTTGTTATTGGTGTGGAAGTCGCAGGCCAGAAAAACTGGATTGATCTCTTTGGTCCCTTTCGACTACAGCCCAGCGAGTTTGCGAAATTAGCGCTTGTTATTTGGGGAGCTGAAGTATTAACGCGCAAAAATAGACGGCATCCCACGTGGGGAAATCTCTTGATCCCTATTTTGCCGGTGGCTGCACTCATGATGATTCTGGTGCTGCTGGAGGGTGACTTTGGAAATACCTTGATGTTAGGCGCGATCCTCAGTGGCATTCTTTTTGCCGCCGGAGCTCCACTCAGGCTTTTCGCGTTTTTCGGAGCCTTTGGGATTATTGCCGTGTGGGCCCTAACAATGGCAGCGCCGTATCGAATGGAGCGAATCACCAACTGGCTTGATCCGGATGCTGATCGGTTGGGATTTGGTTGGCAGGTTACCCAAGGTCAATATGCCCTAGGAACCGGTGGCTTGTGGGGGGTTGGCCTCGGAGGAAGTCGCGAAAAGTGGGGTTCGCTTCCTGAAGCGCATACCGACTTCATCTTCCCGGTAATCGGTGAGGAACTGGGCATGATCGGGACCTTCTCGGTGTTATTGCTGTTCGCTATTTTGGCTTTCGCAATTTTCCGTTTGAGTCGCACGACTCAACAACCTTTTGTGCGATTGGCTGCTGCGGGGGTTGGTTCCTGGGTTGTTATTCAGGCGGTTATCAACATTGGTGCCGTGTTAGGTGTCCTTCCGGTGACAGGTGTTCCGCTCCCGCTTGTTTCCTATGGTGGTTCTTCGTTAATTCCCACGCTTATTGCCATTGGCATGCTCCTTGCGTTCGCCCGCAATGAACCGGAGGCGCGCCAGCGCATTCGACGACATGCCACTGCCACCGCCATGCGCAGGAGGTAAGCGTGCACGTTGTGTTAGCCGCTGGTGGGACAGCAGGTCACATTTTTCCTGCGCTGAATACGGCGGCGGCACTTCGAGAGTTGCGGCCTGACGTGGCTATCACGATTATCGGGACCTACCGTGGTCTGGACCAGGTATTAGTACCACCCTCGGGGTTTCCCCTCATGATGATCGATTCGGTCCCTTTTCCACGCACTTTTTCTGCGGACGCACTTCGCTTTCCACACCGTATGTACCGCGCTGTGGCAGAAGTTAAACGCTTCATGTCAGAACACCCGGCTCACGCTGTCGTGGGATTTGGCGGTTATGCCAGTGCTCCGGTGTACGTGGCGGCACGAGCGCGCCGAGTGTGCACGATCGTGCACGAGGCAAATTCCACGGCGGGCTTGGCCAACCGACTTGGCGCCCGACTAACGCGAAATATTGCCCTGAATTACCCCGGTGTCCTCCCACATGGCCGAGTGATTGGCATGCCGCTCTCAGCATCGATAGCCGACCTAGATAGAGCCCACCTACAAACACCAGCCCGTGAATATTTCGGACTACCGTCGACTGGGCCTGTGCTGCTCGTATTCGGAGGATCGCAGGGTGCTCAGTCCATGAACGCGACCGTCACCGAGGCTTTGCCTGCACTTGTGTCCGCTGGCATCAGTGTGTTGCATGCTGTTGGTCCGAGCAACGCACCCTCCATCGATATTCTCGACACCGCTGACTCCGTGTATCGAGCAGTACCTTTTATTGATCGAATGGATCTGGCTTATGCGGCTGCGGATCTGAGCATTAACCGTGCCGGTGCCATGACGGTTGCGGAAATCGCAGCGACGGGATTGCCATCCATCTTTGTACCGCTGCCCATTGGCAACGGTGAACAGGAGAGAAATGCACATGCACTAGTGGAGGCCGGTGGGGCACTGATGTGTCGCCAGCAGGATTTTTCTCCCTCATGGGTCACGTCAACGGTTATTCCGCTCGCCCGAGACACATCACGATTGGCGTCGATGTCCACCGCTGTGCAGGCAGGTTCATATCGTGGTGCTGCTCAAGAATTGGCACACTGGGCGTTAGCGTGTGAACGTGACTAACTCTCTTGACGGACTAGGCGCGGTGCACATCATGGGTATCGGTGGTGCTGGTATGTCCGGGATCGCTCGCATCATGGCAGCCCGCGGAGTGCCAGTCTCCGGCTGCGATGCGAAGGAGTCCAGAAGAACGGCTGCCTTGGGAGCCATGGGTATACCGGTGGCTATCGGGCATCATCCTGAGCACATCGCGGGGATCGACACGCTGATCGTCTCCACAGCTATTGCGGACACACACCCAGAGCGTGAGGCCGCGAGCCAGGCGGGCAAACCGACGTTATCCCGTGCCCAAGCGCTGGGGGCCATCATGGCTGGTTACCAAGGAATTGCCATTACCGGTACGCACGGCAAAACGACAACAACGTCCATGTTTACGGTGGCACTTCAACACTGTGGGGTGGATCCGTCCTTTGCTATTGGCAGCGAGCTCAATGAAACTGGAGCCAATGCGCATCTGGGGACGGGCGATCTCTTTGTGGTCGAGGCGGATGAAAGCGATGGTGCTTTTCTATTTCTGCAACCGCATGTGGCGATTGTGACCAATATTGAACCTGATCACCTGGATCATTGGGGAACATTCGAGGCCATTGAGCAAGCTTTCATGGATTTTGCCCAGGGTGTTGGATCCCGAGGTGGTTTTGTCGTTGCGTGCCAGGACGACTCAGGGGCCCGCCGAATGATCGAGGCGGCGCGTGCGTCGGGCATTGATGTTCGATCCTATGGAGTATCGGCGGATGCGGATTTTCAGATGATCGATGCCCACGCCGGCGCGGAAGGTTGGAGCTTTGACACTGTTCACAATGGTGTTCGATTGGGCACCATTGAACTCCAAGTACCAGGTCAGCACAATGCGCTCAATGCGCAGGCGGTACTTGTCGCCATGCTTGGATTGGGTTTCCCCCCAGCACAAGTGATATCGGGTTTGGATCAATTCAGTGGCACCCGGCGTCGATTTGACTTCAAGGGCAATGTTGCGGGAATTCGTGTTTATGACGACTATGCGCATCACCCAACCGAAATCGCCGCCACACTCACTGCAGCTAGGGAAGTCGTGGGGGAGGGGAAAGTGGTTGTGGCTTTTCAAGCACACCACTATTACCGAACGGCCATGTTCACCACGGAGTTTGGTGAGTCCTTAGGCCTCGCCGACCGTGTTGTCGTATTGGAAGTTTTTGCTCCGGGTGAAGAACCTATCCCTGGCGCCAGCGGTCAAACCATGGCGGCGAATGTTCCACTTCCAGAGGGCCATGTGGTTTTTGAGCCGTCGTGGTCATCTGTTGCCGGGCACCTTGTCGGGTACGCGGAGCCTGGGGACATCATCATGACTCTCGGCGCGGGGGATATTGGACTGATTGCTCATGAAGTTGTTGACCAACTCCGTGATCTGCGGGAGAGCGGTCCCCGCGACTAGCCATGGCGTCAACTCACACATTCTTCACAAAGAAGAGCCGCAAGAGGCTGTGGTTCCTCGTGCTACCGCTCGTGGTGGCTCTGGTCGCACTCGTTGTGTGGCTTATGTGGTTCTCTCAGTTTTTCGCTGTTGAGCAGGTGAGAGCGGTGAATGCTGATCAGTCAGCACTGACCGAGCAACAGGTGAGAGAAGTTCTTAGCCAGGCCAGCATTCCCATCGGTGAACCCATTGCCCGGGTTGATACCGATACCGCAGCTCGTAACGTAGCCACATTGCCGTGGGTTCAGTCCGTTGAGGTGCGGCGTGGCTGGCCTCACGAGATTGTCGTGGCAGTTGCGACTCGTGTTCCTGTCGCCTCAGTCACGGTAGCTGATCGTCCCTATGCGGTGGATTCCACGGGAGTGATCTTTGAGTCACTTGACATCCAAGATTTACCCGTCATTGATGCGGAAGGGGATTCCCTCGTCGCGGCGGTGGAAGTTCTGCAATCACTACCGCCGAATATTGCCGCGAAGGTAGTCAGCATTTCGGCAAATTCCCGCGACAACGTTGAGCTGCTCCTCAAATCAGGATCGACGGTGCGCTGGGGGAGTTCTGACGAGCCGTTATTCAAGGCTCAGGTGTTGGAAGCATTGCTCACTCGACGAGCGGAAATTTACGATGTCAGTGCTCCGGAGGTACCTACCACCACCGACGAAAAGGGACCCAAGAAAAACTAGTGGGGCACTCCCCAGTTCTCCGACCGACCGTCATTGATCGCCCGGTTAATGTGCACGCTTTCCGTTCTCAGCATGGTTAGTGCCCTGTGGGACTGGAACCCAGGAATGGCGATCTTGATCGGTCCAGGTACCGAGTCGCAGTGCGCCGTGATGAGATCCAATGATCGTTGGAATGGACCCTGCGTGAGCCGAATCGATTGGATCCGAGCATGTGGTGCGAATTTCATGTGACGCGTCAGCCAGCCAGTTCGGGCTGCACACACCGTCTCAGAAATGTAGGAGCCGATATAGGTGTGCTGGAGTGGGTAGCGCCACCGGGCATTCGAAGCCGCTGGTAGCCAATCGCTGTCCACATTGATCTCCCACTCAGGAACCAACGTGGTGAGCAAGGTGGTGAGATGGGTGTGGTGAATGACAGGAATCAGTACTCGAGGACCTTTCGTTCCTGTGTTCGTGTCAATCCCAGCGACGTTGATGGAGATACGGTGCCAGCCAAAGAAGCGCCAGGCCAGGGGCTGACTGATATCAATGGCTTGGAGTCGTATCGGTGAGATTGTGTAGCTCGACGTGGAAAATAAACCGTGGGAAATAGTGATACCCCGGGTGTCTTTGCGCAGCCGGAAATTAAAAAACTGAGTAAACCCAGCAACAACCGAGATGCCTGCACCGAAAACGGTGATGGTTAATGCAGCCAGTCCACCAAATCCATTCGCGATCGCGATAATCACTGAGAAGAGTGCACCAGCCGCAATCACATAGGTGGATGTGGTGAGGGCAAGTGAAGCTGCCAGCCGTGAGTTAGGTACGTCCCAGTGCGGAAACTCCTCGGAAGTCGGTTCAATCGATGGAGAGTTACCAGCGAGGCGCAAAATGAAGGTGCGGAGATCTTGAGCGTTAGCCATGGAGAGGTATCGAAGTATGGCTCGCGAGTCACCGGTACCGGCGACCTCCACCTGCAACGTCGCATAGCCAAAAATCCGAGCAACAAGTGGCCGGTGAATATCGACTGCCTGCAACCGGGCAATTCTGAGCGTTTTTGTCGTCCGGATAAAAATCCCAGAATTGACGATTAATTCGGGTTCGTGGCTCATTTCGGTGGTTACAGCGAAGGTGAATCGGTTCCAGACAAGGTAGTTCAGTAAATAAATGGCACCCGCCAGCGCAACAACTCCCAACCCTAAGAAGGGAATAGAACCGATAGTCACTAACACGATTCCGACGGGGGCTAAGAAGCTAACGGTTTGAATGAGTGGTGTGATGGCAGATGTTCGCGAGGGATCACTGTAATTCTTCATGGTGGATCTATAGCCCCGCGCTATCGCCAGCCAATGACTCCTTGAGTTCCCCGGCACTGTGAGGATTCAGACCTGGAATTCGCGCTTGGGTGGACGCAGATGCAGTGTGCAATTGGATACTGGCAATTCCAAACATTCGTTCAATCGGTCCCGTGGTTACTTCAACCAACTGCAATCGTGATCGAGGTACGACAACGAGTTTTTGAAAGAGAATTCCGCTGCTGATATGCAATTCATTGTCCATTAGTCGGTAGCCGATCGAGGCCACCCGTCGACCGATAATGAGGTATATCCACACGGCGACCACACCTAGGATCACCAGCACAAGTGCGCCGGCAATGGTCACAATGTTCGCGCTCATTTTCTGGCTCAGGAGCAACCACAGTGCGGCTACCCCGAGGGCCACCAGTAGTGAGTACACGCCTAGTTGGGTTCGCCAATAGGAGGCGAGCTGGGGCTGCACCCGAATCCACCCCGGGGTTCCCGGTGGCTGGGCGGTAAAGAGAGCCGCCATCTGCGCCCGGGTGGAATCGGTGTCCGGGCGGCTTGAGGTTGTGGGCTTGGTTGTGGGCGTGGAGTCCATTCCGGCACTGTATCGCGAGGATGGGGGTGCCCACGGGCGTGACAAAGGCCACACGAACTAGCCATCTGTGTGAGGGAAAGGGGGATTCGAGTCTCGACCGAGAAAAAAAATTAAAAAAAATGGGTGCCCCGCCTTGCGCTCCCGGGTGCCTTACGTCTAAAGTCCGCGCGGCCATGAGCGGACCATTTGCTCAGCCTCTTGTTGAGGTTGAGGGTTCATGACTGAAGCGTTCGATGGAGCCCCTTCCATCGGCATGAACGAAAAGGAGAGCGGCCGTGGCGGCTCCACAGAACTACTTAGCAGTGATCAAGGTTGTCGGAATCGGTGGTGGCGGAGTTAACGCCGTCAACCGCATGATTGAGGTCGGGCTGAAGGGCGTTGAATTCATTGCGATCAATACGGACGCTCAGGCTCTGCTCATGTCCGATGCCGATGTCAAACTCGATATTGGCCGCGAACTCACCCGGGGTCTGGGCGCTGGCGCCAACCCCGAGGTAGGCAAGAAAGCAGCCGAGGATCATCTCGAAGAAATTGAAGAGGTCCTGCGCGGCGCGGATATGGTTTTCGTGACAGCAGGTGAGGGTGGCGGAACGGGCACCGGTGGAGCTCCGGTCGTAGCCAAGGTCGCTCGATCACTGGGCGCACTCACCATTGGTGTTGTCACCCGTCCCTTTGGGTTTGAAGGACGCCGTCGTCAAGCACAAGCAGATCAAGGCGTGGAAGATCTTCGCGCCGAGGTGGACACGCTCATTGTGATCCCTAATGATCGACTTCTGTCATTGGCGGATCGGGAGATATCCGTTATTGATGCATTCCGTCAGGCGGATCACGTGCTGCTCCAAGGTGTTAGTGGTATCACCGACCTGATCACCACTCCTGGGTTGATCAACCTTGACTTCGCCGACGTCAAAAGTGTTATGCACGCTGCTGGCTCCGCCCTCATGGGCATCGGGTCAGCGCGGGGTGAAGACCGAGCCATGCAAGCCGCGGAAAAGGCGATTTCCAGTCCATTGCTGGAAGCAGGTATCGACGGTGCGCATGGAGTGCTGCTATCTATTTCCGGTGGTAGCGATCTAGGGCTGTTTGAAATCAACGAGGCCGCTCGCCTGGTTGCCGATGCAGCACACCCGGACGCCAACATCATCTTTGGTGCTGTCATTGACGACACCCTGGGCGATGAAGTGCGGGTGACCGTTATCGCCGCCGGATCCGACGGCGGCGAACCGCCGGCGAAAAAGGTCAGTCGCCAAGCTGAGGACATCAGTGGCACCGGGGAGATCCCCGCCTTCAGTCGCAGCGTCCAGCAGCCCAAGACCATTGTTTTTGAGGAGACCGAGGACGATCTAGATATCCCCGACTTCTTGAAGTAATGACTCTTCCCCTTGCCAGAGGCGTGTTTACGCCTGTGGCACCTGGTGACCGCTCAGCAGACTGGGCGGTCACTGGTCGTTTAGGTGGCGTCAGTACCGGCGAATTCACCAGTGCAAACCTGGCCGATCACGTGGGGGACGCCCCTGTGCACGTGGCTCACAACAGGGATCGAGTTGCCCGGCTGGTCGGGCTCACCGGAACGAACCTAGCGATCATGGCTCCTGTCCATGGTGCCGCGATCGCCACGGTGGAGTCCCCTGGCGTCTCGGCATCGGTGGATTCTTTGATCACCCGAAAATCCGAGATTGCCCTCCTGGCCCTAGGTGCCGATTGTGCAACCGTGGGGATCTACGGGTCCGGGCCAGGCGTGCCGGGGATCATTGCTGCGGTGCACTGCGGATGGAAAGGTCTGTGTGCTGATGTGCTCGGCGAGACGGTGCAGGCGGTGCAGGGCTGGGGTGCCACACACGTGGAGTGTGTCCTGGGGCCAGCCATTTGCGGACGGTGTTATCAGGTTCCATCTGATCGAGGAGAGGCCGTTCGAGATCTCTGCACCCCGTCGATCGCATCCGCGGCGTTACACCATTCCGGAGGCATTGACGTTCGGCGCGGACTAGAGGTGCAATTGGCTGAGCTGGGGATCCCGTTTCAGTCCATGGGCGGGTGTACTTACGAGAACACGGACCAACTCTTCTCCTATCGGCGGAACTCGATCACGGGTCGGCAAGGTCTCGTAGTGGCCATGCGACCTCACTCGGGGGACGCGAGAGAATGACGCTGTGAATGCATTTCAACGCTTGCGAGTGGAGGACATTTCTGCCAATTTGCGTCAAGCGCATGAACGTATTGACGCCGCCTGTTCGGATTTTGGTCGTGAGGGTGTCACCCTGATCGTGGTGACCAAGACGCACCCCGTATCGGATCTGGTGATTCTTAGTGAACTCGGAGTCCGTGACTTGGGGGAGAACCGGGATCAAGAAGCGAGGACAAAATCAGTGGAGTTGGCCCAGGACTTCACGTGGCACATGATCGGACAAATTCAGCGCAACAAAATCAATTCCATTGTGCGCTGGGCAGACGTTATTCATACATGTGACCGCGAGGAATTGGTTGATCCGATCGAGCGGTCAGCTGCGTCCATCGATAAGGACCTGGACATATTTATTCAGGTAAATGTTGACCCATTTGCTCCAGCTGGTCGCGGTGGTATTCATCCGCAGAAAATGATGCCCCTAGCTCGGCGGATCGCCGAGGCACCGCATTTACGGTTGCGGGGGCTGATGGCCGTTGCGCCCCACCCATCCACCGGGGTTGATCCTGAGCATGCTTTTAGCCAGGTCCAGCAGTTGTCAGCGCAACTCCAAGAACAGTTTCCGTTCGCCCGTGATATCTCGGCTGGAATGAGCGCCGACCTCGAGGCTGCCATCAAATATGGGGCGACACACGTGCGACTGGGGAGCGCGATCCTCGGGGACCGCCCCCCGGTGCAGTAACGTTTCCCCGTAGATCCGAGTGCGCCTCGTGAGGCATATGACACTGTCATGGCTAGCGTGAGGCGCGCTAACTGGATGCCAAAGTTGGTGAAAACATCAGGTTGACACCGCACGCTGTACGAGGGAGGACAGGTCATGGCTGGCGCAGTGCGCAGAATGGCTGTTTATCTCGGCCTCGTTGAGGACGATTCCTATAACGACGATTACACCGCGGAACCGCGTGAGACGCGGTCCTCCGGGAGATCTCGCCGAGGGTTCTCTGACGACTACGCCTATGAAGAAGAGGTCGTGGCGAGCAGATCTGTGCGCCCTCTACCTGAGTCACGCGGGGTGCGGACAATTCGGCGAGATGAAGAACTTCCCAGTCGCACCAGAGCCGCAGAATATGCACCTCCGCCTCGCCAACTCGATTTTGCCAAAATTGAAACGATCCATCCTCGTTCCTACAACGACGCTCGTCGTATCGGTGAGGAATACCGTGATGGCATCCCCGTGATCATGAACTTAGGTGACCTTGACGACAATGACGCCAAGCGAATAATTGATTTTGCCGCTGGATTGGTATTCGGTTGTCGCGGCAGCATTGAGCGAATCACCAATAAGGTCTTCCTTCTATCGCCCGTAAACGTTGATGTCGGTGACCAGGCGCGGCAGCAATTGGCACAGGATGGATTTTTCAATCAAAGCTAATCGCGCAATAATGAGGTTGGAAGTCCCCGCATTGGTGCAATTGAAGGTGGTCGCGTGAGTGAAGTTGGCAACATTATTGCCACGCTTTTGTCGATTTACTTGATCATTTTGATTGGTCGATTGGTTTTTGACTTTGTGCAAATATTTGCCCGCGATTGGCGGCCCCACGGTTTTATCCTGATCATTGTTGAAGGTATTTACACGGTCACCGAACCTCCATTGCGGTTGATTCGACGCGTGGTGCCACCCATCCGACTCGGCCAAGTGTCGCTGGATCTGGGATTTTTGATCCTGCTGATTGGGATACAGATCTTGATGGGGATCCTCCGGAGCCTATAAAGCAGGAAGTGCTTGGAGACCCAAATTAACGCTTAACTCGCTCGAGATTGCTGTTGCCGTCCCCGGAACCTGCTCTCGGGATACTTCCCGCGCCAATACTTCGGCGGCAATGTCGTCTCCGTGGGTCTCCCATGTTTCGATCACATCGGAGTCGCTGGAGTTCCACCACAGGTGGATTCGATCCGAAATATCCAAACCGGCGTTCTTGCGTCCTTCTTGGATACTGCGGATCAGTTCCCGGGCGATTCCGGCAAGCGCGAGTTCATGTGTGACTTCTAGATCCAGGGCGACACTCTCCCCGGCCTCGGAGGCCACGGCCCATCCCTCCTTGGGTGATTCGGTGATCACGAGGTCGTCAGCGGTGATGACGGGTGCTGTTTCGAAGCCAGGGACGTCCAGGGTGACAGAACCTTGGCCCCGCAGTGCACCAACAAGTAACTCGGGGTCTTGGGTGGCGAGGAATTCTGCAATCAGTGGTGTCTGTTTTCCATATCTCTGACCCAGCGCTCGGAAATTCGGCTTGATGCTGATATCCACCAAATGTCCATCGGTGGTGGACAGAGTCAGCAATTCACGCACATTGAGTTCTTGGGCAACCTCGTCGATCAACGTGGCATCCAGTTCATCCCACCCGGGTGCACTAATGAGTGCTCGCCCCAGCGGTTGGCGGGTCTTGACCGAGCTGGCAGCACGTGCTGATCGTCCTAGTTCGGTTATCCGTCGAGCGAGATCCATGTGTTGCCGCAATGTGTTGTCAACGGGTGCAGGTGCAGGCCAAGACGCCAAGTGAACTGATTCCGGAGCGGAAGTATCGGTGGAGCGGAAAAGGTCCTGCCACACGCGTTCGGTAATAAATGGTGTGAAGGGAGCCATGCACAGGGTGACGACGTGAACGGCTTCATGCAGCGTGGCCAGTGCAGCCGGGTCACCTTCCCAGAATCGACGGCGGGTGCGTCGGACGTACCAATTCGACAGATTGTCGATGAACTCCGCGATCAGGCGGCCACCTTTTTGTGTGTCAAATGTCTCCAGAGCATGGTCGACCTCCGAAGACAATGCGTGGGCTTCGTTGATAAGCCACCTGTCCATGATCGGGCGTTCTTCCAAAGGTGGCGCCCCGTCGCTGGGCTGCCATGGTGCACTGCGGGCGTACAGCGCCAAAAAGGACACCGTGTTCCAGTAAGTTAAAAGTGATTTCCGCACGACGTCGGCAATGGCATTGTGACCTACCCGGCGAGATTGCCACGGAGAGCCGCTGGCGAGCATGAACCAGCGGACAGCATCGGCCCCATGCTGATCCATCAGAGGGATGGGCTCGAGCACGTTCCCCAGATGCTTGCTCATCTTGCGACCGTCTTCATCAAGGATATGTCCCAAGCACACAACATTTTTATAAGAAGACTCCTGGAACACCAGGGTTCCAATGGCCATCAATGTGTAAAACCAGCCACGTGTTTGATCAATGGCTTCGCAGATAAAGTCCGCGGGGTACTGGTCGGTGAAAGTATCGACGGGGGACTGTGGGTAGTGCTGGGCAGCAAAGGGCATGGCGCCTGAGTCGTACCAACAGTCAATTACTTCGGGCACACGAGTTGCGATTTCACCGCATTCGCCGCACGGGAAGGTCACGGCATCAATGAATGGTCGATGCGGGTCGAGGTCGGAGAGATCCCGCCCGGTCAGCTCACTCAACTCGGCCAGTGACTCAATAGCGGTGAGGTGATTGTTCTCGCAGCGCCAAATTGGAAGGGGGGTTCCCCAGAATCGGTTTCGCGAGAGCGCCCAGTCCACGTTGTTGGTCAGCCAGTCACCATATCGACCCCATTGAATCGTCTCTGGGAACCAATTCGTCTGCTCATTTTGAGCCATCAGTTGGTCTTTGATAGCCGTTGTTCGGATGTACCAGGAGGGTTGCGCGTAATAGATCAACGGCGTGTGACAACGCCAGCAATGTGGATAAGCGTGCTCGTAGTTTTCCATCCGGAACAACAATCCACGTGCGGAGAGGTCCTCGGTCAGCGTTGTGTCAGCACTTTTGAAGAATTCACCACCGACGAGGGGAACAGAGTCATCGAAGGTTCCATTGGGTGCAATGGGGTTCACAACGGGCAGCCCGTATGCCCGACAGGTGATCAGGTCGTCGGCTCCAAAAGCTGGGGCTTGATGTACCAGACCCGTGCCATCGTCTGTTGTGACGTAGTCAGCCAAGAGCACAAAGTGAGCATCGGGAATCTCGACAAGATTGAATGGTCGTTGATAGTGGATCCGCTCAAGTTCAGTTCCCGGGAAACTTTCTTCGACGGTATACCTGGGGGAGCCATCTGGATCGGTTGACGGTCCAAAGACCTGCTCCACCAATTCCTGGGCAACGACATAGTGCGAACCCTCAAAACTCACCACGCAGTACTGGGCTGAGGGTTTAACTGCCACCGCGGTGTTGGAAACGAGCGTCCACGGAGTTGTCGTCCAAATAAGCAGGTTGAGGTCCGCATACTTTTCCGCCAGTGTGCCGCTCGTGACCGGGAAACGAACATAGACAGAGGGGTCCACTACCTCTTCGTAGCCCTGTGCCAACTCGTGGTCGCTCAGACCGGTTCCGCATCGAGGGCAATACGGGGACACTCGGTGATCTTGAACCAATAAACCCGAACGGAAAATCTGCTTGAGGGACCACCAAACGGACTGGACATATTGCGGATCCATGGTCCAGTACGCGCTATCCATGTCGACCCAGTACCCCATTCGGTGGGTCATGGCGGTGAACTCGTCGACATGGCGCAGAACCGACTCACGACACTTCGCGTTGAATTCGGCAACACCGAATTCCTCGATGTCACCTTTGCCGGTGAACCCCAATTCCTTTTCCACGGCTAATTCCACGGGCAGCCCGTGGCAATCCCAGCCTGCTTGACGCGGGACGTGGTAGCCCTTCATGGTTCGGTAGCGGGGGAATATGTCCTTAAACGCTCTGGCTTCCAGGTGGTGAGCACCCGGGGTTCCATTCGCCGTGGGCGGACCCTCATAGAAGGTCCATCGGGGGCGCCCTTCGCTGCGTTGTAGTGATTGGGCAAATGTGCCCTCGTGGTCCCAGAACGCGAGGACTTCATGTTCCAACTCGGTGAGGTTCACCGCAGGAGGCACAGATTTATACATGCAGTCACTTTCGTCGCAAGGGTGGAATCGTTCTGGAACGCCGTAACCCGGAGGGCACTTCACAACTTTACCGGCTGGGCAATAGCATTCGCACGTGCGCTGAGAGGCGCATTTTCACATATTCACAAGCAACACCGCTTCACTAGCCCGATAAACAGCATTCTCCCAAGGGGGCACCACACCATGGCAGGTACAAAAAAAGCAACGGCGAAGAAGGCTCCAGCGAAGAAGCCTGCCGCGAAGAAGGCTGCAGTCAAGAAAGCTGCTGTGAAGAAGCCGGTTGCTAAGAAGGCTCCAGCGAAGAAGCCTGCCGCCAAGAAGTCTCCAGTGAAGAAGTCGGTTGCTAA
>JAIOWY010000118.1:0-5134 GCA_021741845.1 Candidatus Nanopelagicales bacterium | reverse complement strand
CCACATCCAAGCAGAAAAGTCCACATGGTCCAAGACATCACCCGACGAGGGTTCATTGCGGGATCGTCTGCCGGAGTTGTTGCCGCAGGGTTGGCGGCGTCTGGTGCACCGTCTGCTAACGCCGAACCGGTACGCAAAGGAACAGCTCGAGCAGGTGCACCTAATGTCATTCTGATCATGGTGGACGAGATGCGGTTCCCCATGACATTTCCGGCAGGTGTTAAGACCCCGGAGCAATTCCTGGAAAAGTTCATGCCGAATCTTGCAAAGCTGTGGAAGCGTGGCGTGAAGTTCAGTAACCACTACACCGCCGGTACCGCATGCAGTCCGGCTCGAGCCTGTTTGGTCACGGGTTTGTATCCGCACCAGAACTGGTGCCTGCAAACTCGCAAAGGCCACCAACCCGGAGCGAATGGACCTAATGCACCAGCACTGCAACGTGACTTCCCGACCTACGGAAAGTTGATGCGACAGGCTGGTTACCGCACGCCTTATGTTGGCAAGTGGCACCTGTCCAATGCGCCGGGAGATGACAGTGATCCGAAGGCTCCGTACTACCTCAGCCAGTACGGTTTCCAGGGGTTAACCATTCCTGACCCGATTGGCACCAACGGTCAAGGCACCTATGACGACGGGAATATTGCCAATCAGGCAATCACCTGGCTGGAAGCACAGAAGAAGTCAGATGATCCGTTCTGTTTGACCGTGAGTTTTGTGAATCCGCACGACAAGGAATTTTTTTGGAGTGGCACAGAGGCCACCACGTACAACAACTTGTTCACCACCTCAGGTGACACCCCTGCGGTCACCTACGACGCGGTTCCGCCACTGGACGTTCCCAAGGATTACGGGTACGCAGCATTGCCGCCCAACTGGGAATCGTCCAGCAAACTCGCCAGTGACAAGCCCGGCTGGCAGATTGCCGCCCGCAACTTCACTGACCTGATGTGGGGTGGGATCACCGACGACCCCACTAACCTCACCCAGTTCACTATGGAGGATTACCCCAATCTGCCCGGTGCCACGATTGCCAAAGCACCGTTCCAGTACTGGTCCAAGTCCCTGGACAGTTACACCCAGATACTTGGTTTCGTTGATCAACACATTGGTGCTGTTGTGCGGGCTATCCCTGCAGACATTCGCGACAACACGGTGATCATCATGACCGCTGACCACGGGGACTACGCCAGTGCGCACGGGTTCGCGTCCAATAAAGCGGGCTCCATGTATGAGGAGGCGGTCAACGTTCCGCTGATTGTTGTTGATCCGCGAGAGCGTTACACCGGGGACATTGACAAGGTGCGACACCAGTTAACGTCAAGTGTCGACATTCTTCCCATGCTCGCCACGATCGCCCATGGTGACCAGGAGTGGATGAAGGGTGCCTACGCGGATACCTATGACGAGCGGCTCAACATGCTGCCACTACTTAAGTCCGCCGCAGCAAAAGGCCGAGATCATGTTGTCATGGCGTCAGATGAGTGGATTCCGAAGTATTACGACTACAACAATTCACCACGACACATTTTGGGGATCCGCACACCCGATACCAAGCTGGCCGCGTATTCCTTCTGGGACAAGGCCGGATTTATGGACCGCAGCAATGTCGAACTCGAGTCGTATAACTACGACACCAGTGCAGGGCGCCTCGAATTGGACAACCAGCATGCCGATTCGGGTAAGGCCCAGAAAATTGCCAAGGACCTGCTGGGTAAGTACAACATCACCCAAATGCAGGCACCACTTCCGCCGAAATACCGGCTGGCGCAAGCCAATGCCAAAGCGCAGTACCTCGCCTACATTGCGCTGCTCGACAGTTTGAACCCGGACGGATCGAGCAACATGCAGAGCCCTGACTGGGTGGGGAATTTCTTGCACTTGGGCTAATCGCGTCACGTCAATTGCGCGCGTCGATACGCACCCTGCAGCGACACAGTGGAAATAATGTCTCCGTGATGGGTGACCCTGGGCCGTGCCCCGCCTGTGAAAAGACAGACCTCGAACGTCGCGGTGGCAAAGACTTCTGTCCCACCTGTTATTACATTCAGCCCTGCTGTGACGGCGGGTTCTGCGAGTAGCGACACACTGGCTTGCATGGAACCCCGGGCAAGTGATTAAGTTGGATTATGCGTGTACGTGGAAAAAGAATCCTCCTGTCTTTGACTTCTGTAGCCCTCATTCTGGGGGTGACACTTGCCCCGGCCACCGCGAATGACGCCGACCTGATTGGTGGCGGTCAGCCGCCGGCTGGCTGGACGGTCGATCCAGATGCGTATAGCTCCATGTTTGGTCCGCTAGGACAGAACGCCCCACAGGGCACCGTGATTGCCGACTCCGGATTCCGCCCGTATCCGCACGGCTTCCCCATTCCTAACTGGGGAACCGGCGAGGACTTCATTGACTCACAGATCGTGTACGGGGTTCCCGAGCGACTGACTCTGCAGGAGGCCCGTCAAGGTGATTTTGTTCCGCCGTCCTCGCTGAACTCCTTGAGCTTGCGCCGCACTTTCGGTGACGGTGTGTGCCGTGACCCCAAGACCATTAACCCTCGAACGGGTTCCTGTGAATTGATTTTCGGTGCCGAACTTCTCGCTGAGATGGTGGAGACCGCTGCCCTCGGTGGTCACTGCTTTGGCATGGCGGCAAGTGCGGCAGCGCTGTACAACGGTCAACTCCCCGCAAATCAAGTTGGTGCTTCCGGTTTGGGAATCAACGCTGCTAATCCCATGCGCCAACCAGCTGTGCAGTCGATCACGCGCCTTTTTGGCACTCAGCTTTTCAGTCCCGCGATTCAGTCTGCTGCCGCCACCAGTGGCACTCCGACCGACGTGGTCAACACGCTTATTCGTGAACTTCCCGGTGGGACTGTGCCCTACATTCTCACTTTGATGAACAGTGAGGGCGGTCACGGCATTACTCCATTTGCTGTTCTTGATCGCGGCCAAGGTGTTTACGACATTGCGGTGTATGACAACAACTACCCCATGCGGGCACGTGCTGTCACCGTGAACACGAATGACAATTCGTTTGCCTACAACTCTGCTGTTAACCCGAGCGCTCCCGGTTTGGAGTGGAGCACAGCCACCGACAGTGTTCTCGCGTTGGTTCCGGTTGCGGAGACGTTGGAAACCCAGCCGTGCCCCGTGTGTCTTGGTGCGGATCAAGGGACCCTCGTGGCGATCACCTCACTGAATGCGGACAATCAGGATCAGATTCTGCTGTCACTGCTCGGCGCCGATGGTCAACCGTTGAGTCAGGACGACTTTCAGATTATTTCCCCGCTCAACCCGCCAACAAAGGAACACATTTCCCAACCTGTTATCTGGGTGAACCCTGGAGTGGAGTTCGGGATTCTTGTTCAAACCGGCAAGCTAGCCAGTAAGCAGTCGTTGGAAATTTATGCAATGTCCAATGGTGAATCTCAATATGTTCTCCTTGATGAGCTGCGCAATAACAGCATTTCTATTTTCGGTGTGGGGGAAAATGGTAAGGCGATTTTTGAATCGAATGTGACCTCGTCCCCACGCATTTTGCAATTGTCGGACCAACCCAAGGTGAGTTTCGATGTCAACGGTCACCCGCAGAATCTCCCGGCAGGTGTCACGGCGCACCAGGAGTGGAATACAAAAACGGAACGGATCGTCTATCGTTCAACAGCGAAGAAGGCACTGAAGTGGAACATCCAGGTAGGTGGCCTGGATAACGCCGGTGGACGCGAGTACGTGGGTATCGGTGTCACTGTCCCTGCCGGTGGCAAACTCCTCGTTGACTACACGGGTGCCTCAGCCACCAAGGCGCCGCTGGCCTGGGTCCGGGATTCCGCGGGTGACCGCACCCCGATCACTCTGCAGCCGGTGACCGAGCAGTTGATTAATGAGTACCGAGATCAGCTGTACGTTGCCACTGGGCCAAACTAGGAGGCATGAGACCCCTCCGGAAGTTAGTTTCCCTTTTCTCGGCCGCTGCCCTGACCTGTGGTGTCGGCCTAGCTTCCGCACTCCCGGCGGCCGCAGCTGATGCGCCAGCGGAAATACTCAGTGCTTCCTGGGGTTTGAACAATGGCACAGGTTGCCCCAAGGGTCCTCAGGGCTTAGACAACCTGCCCGTCACCTTCAACTGGTTCATCAAAAGCACGTCCATTGACGTCACTGACTTTGTGATCACCCGGGATGACGGTTCCACGACTAATCCGGTCTGCGCATTGCAGTTCCCTCCGAATGAACGCAATGAGCACCAAACAATCAACTTGATTGGTGACTTTGGTGATCCGGCCGGTGTGCGTCCGGTGACCATCACCGTCGCCGGTGAACTCCAGGGTCACCCGGTAACAAAGAAACGCTGGCAGACAATTCCCGCTGGGCTGACACACTCCGTGGATCAGATCGAGGGTGGTCCCTATATCGCGGACGCGTGGACGCTCACCAAGAAGCAACTTGCGGGTGACCGTAATCGCTGCACCGTGGGCAAGAACTTTGTTCGCGTTGCCTGGTCCAATGGCCTCACCGCATTCCCCGACGGCACCGAAGTCGGGGATTCTGTGGTTAATTCCTATCGCGCCATATTCGCCCTGCCCAACGGCAAGACGATCAGTGTGAAACCTCTCGCTCTGGGCGATCTCGGCGATCACTCCAAGGTGGCCAACAACGACAACATGCACGACCTGTGCCTACCCGCCCTCCCCAAGGGTGCCACGTTGAATGCTGTCAGCATTGGTGCCAATCAGATCCAAGATCCCAATGGCGATCCGAATGAGAAGCAGACACTGAAAATTTCCTAGCCCGTCAGGCCTGAGTGCATTTCGACGACATTGCACGCGTGCAATGTCACAATAGTCGCCACAATTGAGTATGTGTGTTCGGATATCCCTACTTTTGGCAATGTCACTCACTGATGTTCCTACTCACGGATGACCCTCCCGTAGCATGGCCGGATCGTGAATCTACTTCAGGAGAAACTGTGAGCCTTCGTCGAAAAATCCTCTCCACTGCTGTGGCTGCCACACTCAGTCTTGCCGGAGTTATCGCTATTGCGACACCAGCGGCCGCAACACAAACGTTCACTCTTGCGGACTGTGGGCCTGCACTCAATGGACAAACTTTTTCCGTTTACTCAGGAAATGACATGAGCATCCGTT
>JAIOWY010000117.1:0-5169 GCA_021741845.1 Candidatus Nanopelagicales bacterium | reverse complement strand
CCCTGCACGCCGTAACCAGCGCTCTGACCCACCACCAGAACCAGACGGGCACCGCCGCTGAGATTGTGGCGGTCGGAGTGACCAACCAACGGGAAACAGTGTGTTTCTGGGACCGGGAAACAATGGGCTCACCACGTCGAGCCATTGTGTGGCAGGACCGCCGTACCGCACCGCTGTGCGCCACCCTTCGGGAACAAGGCTGGGAGGACACATTTGTTGAGCGGACCGGCTTGCGCCTTGATCCGTATTTCAGTGGTACCAAAATCGCGTGGGTGCGCGAGAACGACCCACACACCTGGGCACAGGTGGTCAGCGGCCGAGTTGCCATTGGCACGGTCGATTCGTATTTGATCGCCCGCATGACCCGCGGACTCGAACACATCACCGACCACACCAATGCTTCACGCACGCTGGTGTACGACATTCATTCCGGCGAGTGGTCACCTGAGCTCGCTGAGATTCTGGGAATCGACACCACGGCGTTGCCTACGATTGTTTCCAGCACTGGGGTTGTCGCACACACAGACCCATCAGCATTCTTAGGCATCAATGCCCCGATTGCCGGAATTGCCGGCGACCAGCAGGCAGCCCTGGTAGGTCATGGTGGTTTTCACGCGGGTCAAGCCAAATGCACATACGGAACCGGATCATTTCTTTTGATGCACACCGGCGAGGAGATCGTCACCTCCCGCACCGGACTACTCACCACCGTGGCACTGGGCACCGATTCGGGTCGCACCTTCGCCTTGGAGGGTTCCATTTTTGTCACCGGCGCGGCTGTTCAGTGGCTGCGCGACGGTCTAGGCATCATTGAAACGGCAGCCGAGGTGGAACAACTCGCTGCTAGCGTGCCCGACTCCGCAGGAGTGGTTTTTGTACCGGCACTCACCGGACTGGGTGCACCAGATTGGGACCCCCACGCTCGAGGAACAATTCTGGGAATCACTCGTGGGACAACTCGAGCGCATATTGCTCGAGCGACACTGGAAGCGATCGCATGTGAAGTGACCGACGTTGTCGATCTCATGGTTGCTGAAGGAACACATCCCTTGCCATATCTAGCGATTGATGGTGGGGCTGCTGGCAACAACCTTCTCTGCCAATTACAAGCCGATTTTCTACAACGCCCTGTGCGTCGCAGTGCTCAATTACAAACCACCGGTGTGGGTGCGGCGTATCTTGCTGGTGTCGGAGTTGGTTTCTGGTCTGACTGGAACGAGGTCAGTTCACTGGCCCGGGCTAGCGGAGACTTTGAACCGATGAAAGATCGGTCTGCTGATCATGTTCGTTGGCGTGAAGGCGTCAAGCGTGCGCTCGAATGGGATGTTGACGCCTCAGGGTCGAACTGATTCAGCTCAATGCCGAGCGCGAGTCAGCATGCTCGCCCTGGGAAATTAATTCCTTGGCTCGCGTGGCATACATGTCAACGTATTCTTGACCGGAGAGCGTCATGAGTTCATACATCACTTCGTCAGTGACCGACCTGAGCACAAATCGATCATCTTCAAGCCCCTCATACCGCGAGAAGTCCAGTGGACGACCAAATCGAATGCCCACACGCATCAACTGTGGACGGATTTTGCCGGGTGGCTGGATTTCATAGGTATTAATCATGGCAACAGGCATGATCGGTGCACCTGATTCCAGTGCCATGCGAGCTAGACCTGTTTTCCCCCGATACAAAATCCCATTCGGTGAACGAGTGCCTTCGGGGTAAATCCCCAGGATATTTCCGTCGCGCAACACCTTCAACGCCGTCAAAATCGCCGCTTCAGATGCACGACCTCCCGATCGGTCAACCGGCAGTTGACCAACTCCCGAGAAAAACATTTTGCTAAAAAAACCCTTCACCCCTTTTCCGGTGAAGTAGTCACTCTTAGCCAAAAATGTCATGGGACGCTTGACCATCAAGGGAAGGAAGAATGAATCCGAGAATGACAGGTGATTACTGGCCATAATGACCGGACCGCTCTCCGGAATGTATTCCTGACCCTCCAACCAAGGCCGAAAAAGCACTTTGAGCCAAGGGCCGATCAGGAAATACTTCAAGAACCAATACAACACCGATCTCACTCCCTTCTCTCGTGCCGTAGAGCATGACCCCCGCGCGAAGGCGGCAATCCCGACTCGCGCCGTGTACCCAGAGCCTAGGGCATTACTCTGGAGACATTCGTTTTTCTGTGAAGCAAGGAGTGAGATATGGCCCTGATGCCCGGTGCTGAGCCTTGGTTTCATGACGGGAACTCCACGGGGATCCTTCTCGTGCATGGGTTCACCGGATCCCCTGCTTCGATGGTGCCGTGGGCCACGGCCATGGCTGAACACGGATTCACGGTTCGAGTACCACGCCTGCCCGGCCATGGCTCCCGGTGGCAAGACATGAACCTCACCACCTGGGAGGATTGGTATTCCGAAGCCGAACGTAATTACCAGATTCTGAAATCCCAATGTGACACCGTCTTTGTCTTTGGCCTGTCCATGGGTGGCTCCCTGACATTACGTCTCGCTGAAAACCATGGGGACGACATTGCCGGAATCGTGTTGGTCAATGCGGCCGTCCATTCCGAGCGCCCGGACCGACACCTCCTGCCGGTCATTTCAAAGTTCATTGGCTCTTTCCCGGGAATCTCCAATGACATCAAGAAACCTGGTCAAGATGAAGTTGCCTATAAGAAAATTCCGCTGAAGGCGGCTCACTCATTAAGTAAATTATGGAAGTTGATCAAAACAGATATCCCTGCCGTCACTCAACCGCTGCTCCTCTTTCGCAGCGAGGTCGACCATGTTGTCGAGGCAAGCAATGCGCAATGGATTTTGGACCACGTGTCATCCACCGACAAGACGGAGATCGTTTTGAAGGACTCATTCCATGTCGCAACATTGGATAACGACCTGCCCCTCATTGTTAGCGGGAGCGTTGATTTTGTGAACAGGCTGTCACGTTCTTCATGACCCAATCGCCGCACCCTGAGGACTCCGCCGCTGACGACCCCGATAAGCAGGCGTGGGAAGCAATCGTCGCTGATCTCAGCGGTCAGGTGGATTTAGGTCCCCAGTTTCGCCCTGAGCCCAAACCAGATGAACTGGATTACATCGATGCCTATTTCGATGAAGGTTATGAGCCACCTGTGCCACCACCGCTGCGGGCACCGGCAGATGCCATTGCTCGGTTCGCTTGGGCCGGAGTCCTTGGTGGACCTGTCACCATGTTGGCAAGTTACGTTCTGGGCCTGGGCACCGTGGTGTCAGTCGCCGGTCTCGTGGGCACCGTTGGCGGTTTCGCCTTCTTGATCAGCAAACGGGACAAACACGAGCCTCCGGGCGAGGATTTCGGTGATGGCGCCGTCGTATGACAGTGCCGAACCGACAATAAACACGTGATGGCGCCGTCGTATGACAGTGCCGAACCGACAATAAACACGTGATGGCGCCGTCGTATGACGGAGCTGGGGTTAGTTCACGGGCGAAAATCGCAGGCGGGCTAAATCGGCAGCCCCGACAATACCTGCTTTGTTTCCGAGTTCCGCGACTCTGATTTCAGGTATGGGCCGGTAGGCGCGACCCATGACTCGATCGGCCAAGGTTGTTCGCGCGCTGGCTAGCAACAGGTCACCGGCCTCCGACACTCCCCCACCAATGACAAATACTTCAGGGTCCAAGATCGCCGTCAAACTAGCCAGTCCGCGCCCGAGCCACACTCCGAGTTGCTGCAGAGCCATGATCGCGATTGGATCTCCGGCCACCGCCGCTTCGGTGATGTGTTCGCCTTTAACTCCCTCTGGTGTTCCGTCGCCGTAGGACAACAAAATCGTGGCGTCAAATAAATTTTCAGCGGCGAGCTTGCGTGTTTCCCGCACTAACGCATTACCGCTGGCGTATTGCTCCCAACACCCCTTGCGTCCGCAGCCGCATTGCAGCCCATCCGCGACAGCTCCCATGTGACCGATTTCTCCAGCAGCACCGTGCGCTCCCCGAAGGAGTTCCCCATTGAGAACGACTCCCCCGCCAATGCCAGTACCGACAGTGACGGTCACAACATTGTTGGATCCACGACCTGCCCCGAATCGGGCTTCGCCCCAGGCCGCTGCATTGCCATCATTGTCGACAAGCACCGGAAGGTTCGTTGCGTTTTCCAATATTGCGCGGGCTGGCACATCAGCCCATTGCAGATTGGGGGCAAACAGCACTGTGGAGCAACTCAAATCAACAGGACCTGCCACACCCACACCAATACCGGCAATAGTCCCGTCGACGTTAGCAATGGTTTCGTCAACGACCTCAGCGACTACCTCTAATACCCCCAGAGCATCAGCTCGTGGCGTCTTGCGGCGGACTTTATTGAGAATCTCGCCCTGGTCGTTAACAAGACCTGCCAGTATTTTGGTGCCGCCGATATCGACGCCAACGCTGATGCTCACCGGGCAACTCTAACGAGGTGGTTTGATTTTGTGATCTAGTCCCGAAGGATGGGGAGCCAGCGAATGGACTCGCTGCCTTCTTCCGATTCCGGACGGGCGGTCGTTGTTTCGACGCCGAGGCTTCCCAGCATGCCCAGGACCGAGCTCACATCGAGGTCGCGGAGTTCCTGAGGAAGCATGCCGAGCAGGTTGTCCGGGGCACCTAATGAGGACAACCATTTCCCGAGGTTTTCCGGCATCAGGGAGTCGGCCATAAGTCCTCCTGAACGGTGAAGTAGATCGAGATATGGGTAGAGGACAGCGTTGCATTGTGGGCAATCATGCGTGAACAAGCGGCGGGCAGTGTCACATGACGCCGGACATTGCCGAATTGAATGACAGCCTGATTATTCAGAATTCCAACATCTAATTCCATTTTCTTCGCGCCAGGCAACTCGACGACGTAGAGATACTCAGTGTCTGTTACTTGAACGAGGGCACCAGGCTTGAGCACTACGCCAGATGAGTACTCCAACTCTTGGAGTCGGGCCAACGTGCGTGGCTTCCCCGATGCGCACAGCCACACTAGCCCGGCACCCGCCGTGACAATCTTTTCCGCCCACTTCTCGAGCCGTTGGGGCTTAATCCGCGAACCCCAGAGCAATTGCACTGTCTGTACTCGCACTCCCGCAATGACAGATTGCTGGATTTGCGAGACAAGATTCCGTACCGACAGGGAGTCAGCGGGGATCACACAATGCACCGCGCAAGC
>JAIOWY010000116.1:0-5282 GCA_021741845.1 Candidatus Nanopelagicales bacterium | reverse complement strand
CCGGAACACATCAAGCACATCATGAGTGAGTCCATGGAAGCACTCATTCACCATTTCAAGTTGGTCACTGAAGGTTTCAGCGTTCCTGCGGGGCAGGCATATGTACCCATTGAGTCGCCTCGCGGTGAGCTGGGTGCGCACGTGGTCAGCACGGGCGGTACGCGGCCCTATCGAGTGCATTTCCGTGATCCATCTTTTAACAACCTCCAAGCGGTTGCCGCCATGTGTGAAGGCTCCATGATCGCTGACGTGATTGCCGCGGTTGCCAGTATTGATCCGGTCATGGGCGGGGTCGATCGTTAAATGAAAGCGAGTTCCACATGATCACCGACGCAACGCGCACCGAAATGCGCGAGCTTGCCGGGCGCTACCCCAATTCGCGATCGGCGCTACTGCCCATGCTGCACATTGTGCAAAGTGCTGAAGACCAAGTGACCCCCGAAGGCATTGCCGCCTGTGCTGAGGTCCTGGACATCACCGAGGCTGAAGTAACCGCAGTCGCCACGTTCTACACCATGTACAAATTCCAACCGGTGGGCAAACATCACATTGGTGTGTGTATCAACACCATGTGCGGACTACTGGGCGGAGATGCCGTGTACGAGAAAGTTGCTGAGCGTCTCGGTGCAACCCACAACGGACCATCTGCTGATGGAAACTTCTGGCTCGAGCGCATTGAATGCCAAGCAGCCTGCACCCATGCACCCGTCATGACCGTGGACTGGGAGTACATGGATGACGTCACTCCGACATCCGCGGTGGAGATTATTGATCGACTCGCGGCCGGTGAGGAAGTGTGGTCAACGCGCGGCCCCAAAATCCGCGACTTCCAGGCCACCGAGCACACACTCGGCATGGCTTCTGATCAGTTAGCCACCGAAGGTAATTCCGTGGACGCCAAAATGTTGGCCGGCTTAACCATTGCCCGGGAACAGCAAAGGGGAGCGAATTAATATGAAACTCACCCCGGTGATCACCGAGTTCTGGGACGACCCCCAGCTCTACACGTTAGACGGATACCGCAGTCATGGTGGCTACCAAGCACTCGCCAAGGCATTGAAAACCGATCCGGATTCGATCATTACCACCGTCAAGGACTCTGGCCTGCGCGGTCGGGGTGGGGCCGGATTCCCCACCGGATTGAAATGGTCCTTTGTTCCCCAAAATGACGGCAAGCCGCACTACCTTGTTGTCAACGCGGACGAATCAGAGCCCGGTGCATGTAAAGACATTCCGATCATGATCGCCAACCCGCACGCCCTCGTAGAAGGCGTGATCATTACCTCCTACGCCATTCGGGCAAACCACGCTTTCATTTATATTCGTGGTGAAGTACCCCAGGCCATTCGCAAGGTTGCCTATGCCGTTCAGCAGGCACGCGAGGCCGGTTTAATTGGCACGAATATTCAGGGCTCTGGTTTTGACCTTGAGGTCACCGTGCACGCCGGTGCCGGTGCCTATATTTGCGGTGAAGAAACCGCACTGCTCGATTCCCTGGAAGGTTACCGGGGTCAGCCGCGATTGAAGCCACCATTCCCCGCTGTTGCCGGGCTCTACGCCTCCCCGACGGTGATCAACAATGTCGAAACAATTGCCAACATTCCCTACATTGTCGATCGCGGGGTGGAGTGGTTCCGTCAGTTCGGAACGGAAAAGTCGCCGGGCTTCAAAGTCTTTGCCGTCTCCGGTCATGTGAAGCGCCCGGGAATCTATGAAGCTCCGCTGGGCATCACCATGCGCGAGTTATTGGACTACGCCGGCGGTATGCGCGAGGGCAGCGAGGTCAAGTTCTGGATTCCTGGTGGCTCCAGTGTTCCCATGCTCACCCCCGAACACCTCGACCTCCCGCTGACATATGAAGCCATGGCCGAAGCAGGCACCATGCTGGGCACCGGCACTCCCATGGTGTTTGATCAAACAGTGTCGGTGGTCAAAGCCGTGACACGGTGGCTCGAGTTTTATAAGCATGAGTCCTGTGGCAAGTGCACCCCGTGTCGTGAAGGCACGTACTGGATCACCGGCGTGCTCGAGAAGTTTGAGCACGGTCACGGAACCGAAACGGAAATGGACACTCTGCACACACTGTGTGGCCAGATTGCCGGGCGTTCTTTCTGTGCGCTGGGCGACGCTGCTGCAACACCGTACCCCGGTGCCATGAAGTACTTTGCCAGCGAATTCCAGGCGGCAACACACACCTCAGCAGACGAACAATTTGATCCGGTGAAGTCCTATGTATTTTCTGGAGCGGCGATCTCATGACAATCACAAATGACCCGCAAACCAGTAACGCCGGGGTGACCCAGGCGCAGGATCTCGTCACAATTGTTATTGACGGTGTTGAAATGGCCGTTCCCAAGGGAACACTGGTTATTCGAGCGGCGGAACAAATCGGTATTGAGATTCCACGCTTCTGCGATCATCCGTTACTGAGTCCGGTAGCCGCTTGCCGCGCCTGTCTGATCGAGATCGACGGTGTGCCCAAGCCACAACCGGCCTGTGCCCAAGCAGTCGCTGAGGGCATGAACATCAAGACCCAGCATTCCTCGGACATGGCGCGCGTTGCCCAAGAGGGCGTCATGGAGTTCCTCCTGGCCAACCATCCCTTGGACTGCCCGATCTGCGACAAGGGTGGCGAGTGTCCACTCCAAAACCAGGCCATGAGCGTGGGTCGTCCCGAATCCCGCTTTGACGGGGAGAAGCGCACATTCCCCAAGCCGATTAACGTCAATGCGGAAATTTTGCTGGATCGCGAGCGGTGTGTTTCCTGTGCCCGGTGTACTCGCTTCGCCGACGAAATCGCCGGCGATCCGTCACTGGAGCTGTTGGAACGCGGTGCGAAACAGCAGGTGGGAACGGCGGACGACCAACCATTTGATTCCTACTTCTCAGGCAACACCGTGCAGATCTGTCCAGTTGGCGCGCTGACCAGTGCCTCATATCGGTTCCGGTCACGTCCATTTGACCTGGTGTCTGTCCCCACTACCTGCGAGCATTGTGCATCCGGGTGTTCACTGCGCACTGATTACCGTCGCGGTGTTGTCACTCGTCGCCTCGCGTGGGACGACCCCCATGTCAACCAAGAGTGGAACTGCGACAAAGGTCGTTTCGCCTTCGCTTATCAGCGTTCCGGGCGCATTGAGTTGCCGCTCGTTCGGGAGAATGGTGAGTTACGGCCGGCATCCTGGCCCGAGGCCATGTCTATCGCCGCAGCGGGACTGGAATCAGGACGTGGCGCAGCAGCCGGTGTACTGATTGGCGGACGCTCCACCGTCGAAGACGCTTATGCCTATTCCAAGTTTGCCCGTACCGTGCTGGGGACGGACAATATTGAATTCCGTGCCCGCGCCTCCAGCGCTGAGGAAGCACAATTCCTCGCTAGTTCGGTGGCCGGTCGCACCTTGGAGACCACGTATCGTGATCTGGAATCAGCACCCACCGTGCTCATGGTGGCATTTGAGCCGGAGGACGAATCTCCGATCGTGCTCCTGCGGTTACGCAGCGCGATCGCCCAGGGAGCACGCGTCCTCACCCTCGGTCCGGTGTACTCCCGCGGAAGTGAAAAACTCGATGCCACCTGGATTCAGTGTGCCGCGGGAGCTGAAGCACAGGCGCTGACCTCCCTCGATGCGGAAACGCGGGCAGCATTGAACACACCGGGTTCGGTGATTCTGGTCGGTGAACGGGCCGCATCCATTCCCGGCGCCCTGAGTGCCGTCAGTGCATTGGCCGCCAGTACCCACGCCCACCTCGCGTGGATTCCTCGCCGTGCCGGTGAGCGCGGTGCGCTCGAGGTCGGCGCAGTAGCTGGATTACTCCCGGCAGGGCGCCCCATCAGCGATCCGGCCGCTCGCGCTGAGGTAGCTGCTGTGTGGAACGTGGATCCACAGTCACTTCCGAGTGCCGGACTTTCCGGTCAGGAACTGGTCGCAGCAATCAGCTCCGGGCGGATCACCACCGTTGTGACCGGGGGAGTACAAGCCAGTGACCTGCCGGCGGGCAGCGAACTTCTGGCTGCGCTGGACACCGCGGACTTTGTTATTGCTCTGGATACCCACCACTCTGAGATCACCGAACGGGCTCATGTCGTATTCCCGGTAGCTGTGGTCACGGAAAAAGCGGGAACATTCATGGATTGGGAAGGTCGCGCCAAACCATTTGCTGCTGCTTTCCGCGATTCGCTGACCTTGTCTGACGCCGGAGTGTTAGCCATGCTGGCCAGCGCGACCGGCCAGCCGTTCACCGGAGAAACCCGCGCCCTGCGTGCAGAGTTCACCGCACTGTCCCACTGGAGCGGTGCACGCGCTGTCTCACCGGCAGTCTCACCGGCAGTCTCACCGACGGAAGCACCGGAGGGCATGCGCTTGGCCACCTGGCGGTTGCTCCTGGACTCCGGTGTCATGCAGGAGGGTGAACCGCACTTGGCCGCGACCGCGCGCCCGAGTGTGGTCGCGCTAGCAGCCAGTGATCACCGTGCACTCGGATCACCCAGCGCCGTGACGGTCACCGGCCCACAGGGCAGCATCACTCTCCCGGTCGAGGTGGCTCAGGTCAACCCCGGCTCGGTGTGGATCCCCATGAATTCGCCGGAATCACATATATATACGCAACTTGGTTGCGGGTACGGCGATTCGGTCACCCTGTCGGCTTCAGGAGGTAACGCATGAGCGGCTCCCAATTTGGGCTCTTTGGCACCGACCCGTGGTGGTTGGTGATCCTGAAGACAGTGGCGATCTTTGCCCTCCTGGTGCTGATCACCCTGTTCACTATTTGGTGGGAACGTCGAGTCGTCTCGCGCATGCAAAACCGCATTGGACCTAACCGGGTTGGCCCCCAAGGTTTATTGCAGTCGCTGATGGACGGCTTCAAGTTGGCTTTCAAAGAGGAAATTATTCCCAAGTCAGCGCACGTTGCGGTGTACTGGATCGCGCCGCTGATCTCGGCCACAGCCGCCTTCCTCGCTTTTGCCGTTATTCCCTTTGGCCCCACGGTGTCGATCTTTGGGGTGGAAACGCCACTACAACTCACCGACTTCCCGGTGTCCGTGCTCTACGTACTCGCCATTGCCTCTATCGGCGTATACGGTTTGGTGCTCGCCGGGTGTTCCTCCGGTTCCACTTATCCGCTCCTCGGTGGATTGCGTTCCACCGCGCAGGTGATCTCCTACGAAATTGCCATGGGTCTGTCCTTTGTGGCCGTTTTCCTTTTCGCCGGCTCCATGTCGACATCGGAAATTATTGTCAAACAGGAACCGATCTGGTTCGCGGTTATTTTGTTACCGTCTT
>JAIOWY010000115.1:0-5439 GCA_021741845.1 Candidatus Nanopelagicales bacterium | reverse complement strand
GATCATTTCGCAGTTAGTGCCCACGTCGATAAACAGACGCACCCGCTGATCGCGATCCATACCGGAGGCCAAGGCGCCCGCCACAATGTCACCGCCGACATACGCGCCGAGTGCGGGGAACAAAATGGCGCGTGCCTGCGAATTCACCTGCAGACCCAGCTCGTGGGCTCTGACATCCGGATATTCCTCTGTTGCCAAGATAAAGGGCGCAACACCCAGGGGTTCAGGATCAATGCCTAAGGCGATTTGCACCATGGTGGCGTTGCCCGCCAGCGCGACCTGATACACATCTATCCGATCAACCCCGGCTTCATCACACACTTCACCGGTGAGTTGATCGAGTGTTTCATGTGCCAGGCGTTGCAAGTCCCACAGTTTCTGCGGATCCAACATGGTGGCGCTGATGCGGCTAATGACATCTGCGCCGAATTGCTGTTGCATGTTGAGCATGGAGGCAACGGCGAGTGGCATGCCGTTGGATAGGTCCAACAATGTGGCAACAACGGTTGTTGTCCCCAGGTCAAAGGCAATGCCATACAACCTGTCTGAGGTGTCGCCGGGCTCAACCGCAACAAGGACGTCGTCCACCACAACGGCGGTCACTTCAAAGTTTGCTGACCGCAACAGCGCCGGCAGAGTTCGGACAACCTTGGGATCAACATGTGTGGTGATATCGGTGATTCCGTCGAGCACTCGTCGCAGATCGGGGCGCTGATCAACCAGGTCGGGTTCGGGTAACTGCAGGAACCGCTTGAGCAACGTGGGGCGGTGAATCACCTGGCGGCCCACACCCACCGTTGAGGCTTTGGGCCGGGTGGTGAGCTCGGGAACGTTGACCTTGAGATTGGTCACAGCTTCCGCCTGACAGGCGAGCCGCCACCCTTGGGCTAATTCCTCCTCGGTGAATGCGCGGGTGTCCGGGTGACTGATCGGAATGTCACCGGTGACAATCTGCACCTTGCACTTACGGCAGGTGCCGTGCCCGCCACAGGTGGAATCCACCGCAATGGCATTCCAGCTCGCGACATCGAAAACAGAGACTCCGAGCGGCACTCGGGCTGATTTACCCGAAGGCTGGAACTCAATGTCAACGCGCGTTGGTTCCCCAGAATCTTCAGGCATGGAGGAATTGTGCCCCGTTTAGGCCTGGGCCGCTTCTTTGGCGCGGTGTAAGGAGATCCAATTGGCACCCCACTCGTCATTGCCCATCATGAGATCGGCGGCCCGAACAGCGCTGACAATCTTCTCGGTGCGGGAGTCCATGATCGCGCTGGTCAGTCCCGCCTTCATGGCCATGGGGAGGAACACCGCATTCAACGTGTGGCGATCCGGCATGCCAAAGGACACATTTGATGCTCCAAGGGTCATGTTCAGATCGAATTCGTCGCGGATCAACTCAATAGTCTTCAGTGTGCGCACAACCATCTGTGAATCAGCACCAATCGGCATGGCGAGTGGATCGATCACAATATCTTCGATCGGAATCCCGTACTTGCCTGTTGCTTGCTCAACAATGTAACGAGTCAATTCCAAGCGACGCTCTGGTTGCTCAGGGATCTCAAATTCGTCGTTGGGGAGCGCAATGATTGCCGCGCCATGCTTTTTCACGAGCGGAAGAATCAACTCCATGCGCTCGTCCTCCGCAGTGATCGAGTTGACGAGCGCCTTGCCCTTGTAGGCATCCAGTCCAGCCTCCAGGGCTTCGACCACCGAAGAGTCAATGCACAAGGGCAGGTCGGTGAGCTCCTGAATCATGGTGACTGCCTTGGCTAGCAACTCGGCCTCGTCAACGAGGGGAGCACCCATGTTGACGTCCAGCATGGTGGCACCCATGGCCACCTGATCGTGAACATCTTTTTCCACCGCACTCATGTCCCCGGCACGCAACTGTTCCTGGAAAATCTTGCGACCGGTCGGATTGATGCGCTCGCCAATAATGCAGAACGGTTGGTCCGAACCAATGGTGACGGTCTTTGTGGCAGAACTAACGATCGTATGCATTATGCGATTCCCTTTGTTTGTGATTGGTGAGCTGGGCCTATATTCAAATCTGAAACCAGACGAGCAACGGTGTCGTCATGGCGGAAGTCCGTAATGTGAATGCCGGAAACGCCGGGCAATGAGAGTGCGTGCTGGGCCGATTCCTTGACAAGTTGATAGGACTCCTCCGCGGGGTCTGCTGAGTTCGCCACCCGGTCAATCACCGGTTGGGGTACGTGAATACCCGCCACCTTGTCACTCATAAAGCTCAGTGCGCGCGCAGCCTTGGTCAAAATAATTGTCGGCATGATCGCGGCGTCGCGCGCTGTTCCGTTGGCCACAATGCCTGCCATAAATTCCTCGAGCAATTCCGGCTGGTAACCGATCTGTAATTGCAGGAACTTGGCTCCGGCATCCACTTTCATGCGGGCGCGTTTAATGCGGGTCTGCATGGGTGGTGCGAAGGGGTTCTCCACTCCCCCGACCAGCAGTTCCTTGTGATCGGAGACCGCGCGGCCTGAGAGGAACTTCCCCTGGGACAGGCCTGTGGCGACCGAAATGAGTTGGGGGCCATCCAGATCGAACACACGCCGCGCTTCGGGTTCGTCTCCCGCGGTGACGTCGTCCCCGGTCAGCGCGCAGATCGTGGTGATCCCATGCATGGCGGCGCCAACAATGTCCGCCTGTACGGCCAGCCGATTTTTGTCACGATTGACAACCTGCATGATCACGTCAGCACCCAAATTGTTGAGGGCAATGGCAACAGACACATTGGATGAATACGCGTGCGCAGCAGGATTGTCTGTCACATTGACTGCATCTACCAGCGGCGCTAGTCGTTCCCACTCGGTGGTCACCCTGTCGAGCGTGCCGCCAGCGATCGCCGGAAACTCCGCCGTGACAATCATGCGCTCGCGATTCTCCACGAGTTGACGGAAGGTCATGAGTGATCCTCGCCCTCGGGAACACCAATCCACCCGGCCGGTGTTTCACGATCCTTACCGTTGAGCAGGTTGAGCCAGGAGGACTCTCCTTTGAGTGCGTTGTTCACCGGTGGTCGCATGTGACTAATTTCCTCGCGCCAGGACTTGGGCAAACCCAACATGGTGGCCGCCCGCTTATTGGCCTTGACCCACACGCATTTCATCTCGGGAATCACTTCGCAATTGCCATTCTCCCGAACGCCACCGCATGGTCCATTGCGCAGGGTTTTGGGGCAGGTCATGGGGCAGGTCATGCCAGTGGAATGCAATACACACTGACCGCACATGCGGCAGTCCCATATGGGTTTCTTGATGGCGTGTTCCACTAGGGGAAGGAGTTTGCCGGCCATGATGCTCCTAACTAACCTGCCCGCTTCGCTGCAATGAGCTCCTTGGCGCGACGCACAGCGGTTGCTGCGTCAGCGGCATAGCCGTCAGCACCGCATACATCCGCGTACTCCTGAGTCACCGGTGCGCCTCCGACCATGATGATCACTTTGTCGCGCAAGCCAGCTTTTTCAATCGCGTTGATATTCGCCTTGAACATGGGCATGGTGGTGGTGAGGAATGCGGACATGCCGACAATGTCGGGATTGTGTTCCTCAATAGCGGCAATGAACTTCTCCGGCGGAACCTGAACACCAATGTCGATCACTTGGAAGCCGGCACCCTCCAACATGATGTTGACGAGGTTCTTGCCAATATCGTGAACGTCTCCCTTGACGGTGCCCATGAGGAACGTGCCAATGCTTTCAACACCTGTTTGTGCGAGAAGTGGGCGCAAAATGTCCAGCGCACCGGACATGGCGCGACCGGCAATCAGCATTTCTGGCACAAAGTAGTCGCCGCGCTCAAAACGTGCACCTACTTCTTCCAAGGAAGGAATGAGTGCGTCAAACAGAATGGTCTCCGGTGTCATACCGATTTCAAGACCCTTATTGGTTAACTCCAGAACAGCAGGTCCATTGCCGATCATGGTTTCGTCGTATAGACCTTTGAGTACATCGTCTGGTGTCATGCGGCACCAACCCTTCTACGAACCTGGGCCTGATCAGGCGCAGGTGATCCATTTTTCCCGGAAGTGGGTTCACTTGCGTGTGTTACATGCTGCGATTCATTGCTGATAAAACCGAATTTCTCACTGACCTGGGCGCTTTCCACGAGCAGTAATTGTGCGTATTCTTCGGTGACCTCACGGGTCATGCGCATGGTGGGTCCAGAAATCGAGAGCGCGCCAATCATGTCTCCGCTGTCGCGAAATATCGGGGCCGCAATAGCAATGAGGCCCATTTCGAGTTCCGAGTCCGCCATGGCCCAGCCGCGCTCGCGAATCTGATCCAACTGCTTCTCCAACTGGCCGCGGTTGGTGATCGAGCGGGGCGTAAGTCGAGCCAACCTTCCGGGGGGAAGTGCCGCGCCGTAAGCCAGAAACGCCTTGCCCAGTGCGGAGCAATGCAGTGGCACTCGGGGGGACACCGCCCAGTTCACACCTCCTATATGGAAGGTGCAATCAACTTGGCTGATCTGCTCGACCTCATGGCCCAGCAAAATGGCCAGGTTGATTGTTTCCCCAGTCGCCTCGCTCAGAGCCTGCATGGCTGGTTGGGCGTACTCCATGAGTTCTTCATTGGGTTCATGGGAATAGGCGTACCGAGTGAGGGCGGCACCCGCGCGCACCGAACCGGACGCGGTCCGGGAAATCAGCCCGGCCCCTTCCAAACTCGATAGCAGCCGAGACAGGGTGCTCTTGGCCAAACCGCTGGACTCCTGCAGGGAACTAAAACTCAATGGGGTGGGTGAATCCATGACCTGGGTCAACAAACCCAATGCTCGATCAACCGCCTGGGTCCCGGTGGGACTGGCCATACTCACCTCCTGCGCCAGTGTCGTCATCCTGTGGTGCCTAATCTTGACCGTGTGGGCGCTCGGTCATAACCGACAAAAAGTTATGAAAAAGCGACCACAAGCGATCCACATTATGAAACAGTAGTTCCATAACTGAGTCTAGGTCGGGGAAATCCCCGAGCGCAAGAGGTTCGGCTTAATAACTTACGAGCACAAGGAGTCCGATGTTCACCAACTCAATGCCTCGCTACGAGATCCTCTCCCCCGAGGCCATGGCTACTTTGGATCGCGGCTGGCGCCGGATCGTCTCCGAACTGGGTATTGAATTCGCCAAACCAGAAGCCGTGGAAATGTTCAAAGCGGCCGGTCAGCGCGTTGACGGTGAAAAGGTGTATTTCGACCCCGAGTTCATTCTGGAACAGGTGGCCAAGGCACCGAGCCAATTCAATCTGCAGGCCCGCAACCACGCGAACGACGTGATTATTGGCGGCGACAACATGGTGTTCTCCAGCGTGTACGGCCCGCCGTTCTTCCGCCGCGGGGACGTCCGCCGCGACGGTTCCATGGACGACTTCCGCGATTTTGCCAAGTTAGCTCAGTCCTTCAGCGCCATGGACAGCGTGGGCGGCGT
>JAIOWY010000114.1:0-5454 GCA_021741845.1 Candidatus Nanopelagicales bacterium | reverse complement strand
TGAGGTGCAAGTGATTGAGAGCGCCCATTACCCTAGTGAGTCCGATCAACGAGTACGGCTGCAGAGCATGGGGGGAGTCACATGTCCCATCCAACGACTCACCGTGCCCGATCCGTGGTGGCCGCACTGAATTTTCGGCGGGGATTGCCGCCCTGGTGGATTGAAGTGATCATTGTTGGGGCCGGATATTTGCTCTATCAGGCTGTGCAAATTCTGGTGACCGGATCAGAGGAATCGGCCATTGATCGAGCCGAGTGGATTTGGACAGTGCAGAAGATGCTGCACATCAACCCCGAAATAGTGGTCAATCAATGGGTGGCGAATAACGATTTCCTGGTCTACGCAACCGGCTATTTCTACGGAATAGCACATTTCGCCATCACGCCTTTAGTTCTCATCTGGATCCGCGTCTATCGAAAGAATGACTATGCACTGCTGCGTAATGTGCTGATCGGTTCGAGCTTGGTGGCGTTGCTCATGTATTGGATAGTGCCTCTCGCGCCACCACGCTTGTCCATGACACAGATTGTGGACACTTTGCGGGTCGAAAATATTTTGTCAGCTGCTGACCCCACCGGCCCCGCATCTATGGCAAATCAATATGCCGCCATGCCCAGTCTGCACGTGGCGTGGGCGGTCTGGGTGGCATTAGCGCTGTATGTCGCCTTTCGGCCGCACCCGTGGCGCCTTGCCTTCTGGTTATACCCAGCATTGACAACATTTGTCGTGATTGGAACAGGTAATCACTTTGTCTTAGACGCGGTCGCGGGCGCCATGGTGGTGTGGTTGGCCTGGTTCGTGGCATCGCGCGTGCACACCACCATGTGCCCGAGGGAGGAAATGACTCCTATTTCATGCGTTGAAACCTCACTCCCGTAGATCTAGACCAGAATGGTGACGTGCTGAGGTCGCCCCATGAGCGTTGAGGCATCAGAGGTCGTCCTGATCCCGGAGGCCAAACACGACCTGCGCAAGGGATCACGTCGCAGGCGAGTGCGGCGCGGAAGCCGCACCGCTTCCCTCGTTGTCCTCGCAATAACGATTGTGTGGCTCATTCCCACCGTAGGTTTATTCATCACGTCCATTCGACCCGTGTGGGAATCAAAAAATTCGGGTTGGTGGACGGTGTTCACGAACCCGGTCATCACGAGCAGCAATTACGCGGAAGTTCTCACCGGTGGATCCTCCTTGCCGGATGGCATCACACCATTCTTATTCAACACGATTGCCGTTGCGATTCCCGCGACGGTAATTCCCATCGTCATTGCGTGCATGGCCGCTTATGCGTTGGTCTGGATTCCCTTTCGAGGCACTACCGCAATTTTCGTCATAATCATTGCTCTGCAGGTGATTCCCATTCAGATGGTATTGCTGCCACTGTTAGATCTCTTTAATAGCGGGTGGAGTCTTGGACCCATTCCCATTGTGCCCAATTTTGATAACCCTGAAACGGGCCGTTCACTTGTCATGAACACCTTTGTTCCGCTGTGGATCGTTCACTTTGTTGTTGCATTGCCACTTGCCGTTTTTCTTATGCACAACGCAATATCTCGGTTCCCCAAAGAACTTTTCGACGCAGCAAAGATAGATGGAGCGTCACACTTTGTCATCTTTCGGCGCCTAGTGCTTCCGCTGTCCATGCCAGCAATTGCAGCTTTTGCGATCTTCCAGTTCGTGTGGGTGTGGAATGACTACATAGTGGCGTTGACTTACGCCAGCGGCTCACCCGATGTTGCACCGATCACGCGCTACTTGGCTTATCTGTCCGGCAGCATGGGAGTCAATCAACATCTCATGACGGCTGGGGCCTTTATTTCCATGCTGATACCTATCGCCATATTTTTTGGCCTGCAGCGGTATTTCGTGCGGGGTCTCACCGCAGGTGCCATCGAGGGTTAGAACTCAGAATTGCAGTGAGTCCGTGATGCACCTAGACTAAGCCGCACAAGGGGAGTACCCCATCTGCTGGAAGTCGTCAATACGGTGTGGCAATCCGCACCCGGTGACCAGGCCGGAGTCATTCCGGTGGCGGAGACCTTGCGTTGAGTCGCTGTTGCGACCCTAGCGTGAGGAATTTTTCATGATTGTTGATCTATGGGTGTGGTGTGCCCTCCTGGGAATCGTGTTGGCCATGTTGGCCGTTGACTTGTTCATGCACCGAGATGCGCACGTGATCTCGGTCAAAGAGGCGGCCGTCTGGTCGGTGATCTGGGTCGGTGTGGCCTCTGTTGTCGGCGGGCTCATTTGGTGGTATTTCGGCAGCGAGTTCGGTATGCAGTACTTTGCCGGCTACCTGATTGAAAAATCACTGGCCGTGGACAACGTCTTTGTCTGGGCCATGATCTTCAGTTACTTCGCCGTCCCTCGCCAATATCAACACCGAGTACTTTTCTACGGAGTGCTGGGAGCGCTCGTATTCCGCGCCATTTTTATTCTTGCCGGCTCGGCATTAATTGCCTCTGCGGCGTGGGTGCTCTACATCTTTGGCGCTTTCCTTGTCTTTACCGGAATCAAAATGATGATTCAGCGCAATGAACACTTTGATGTTGCTGAATCGAAGACACTGAAGTTATTCAAAAAGTTTGTGCGAACATCTGATGATTACGACGGGCAAAAATTCTTCACCCGGAGGAACGGAATCCGTTTCGCTACTCCACTCCTCGCGGTGCTGGTGCTGGTGGAAGTGACCGACATCATTTTCGCGGTTGACTCCATTCCCGCCATTTTTGCTATCACCCAGGAACCATTCATTGTTTTTGCCAGCAATGCGCTCGCCATTTTGGGATTGCGTGCCATGTACTTCTTGCTGGCTGACCTCATGCACCGGTTTGTGTACCTCAAGATCGGTTTATCACTTGTGTTGATCTGGGTCGGCATCAAGATGATCGTGGGACATGCCGTCTACCAAATCCCGACAGCAATCAGTCTGGCGGTGGTCATTGTCTTGATCGCCACCTCGATCGCTGCCAGCCTGCTGGTGACCAAGGAGGACACCCATGTCTCGTAGTCCTGGCCAGCGGGCCTTCCGACGGGTGGTCGTGGCCACGGTGGGGTTCTCCCTGCTGCTGGCCGGGTTGGCCATGATGGTGCTACCGGGACCCGGAATTGTCACCGTGCTGGCCGGGCTCACGGTCCTGGCCACCGAGTTTCACTGGGCTCGCCGAGTGAAGCGACGTGTGGTTGTGTGGGTTCGCCGGCGAACCCAGAAAAAACGGCGTGACATGATTCAGGAGTGAGTGAATCCAACAACGCGCCGAATCTGGCGGAGGTTTACACCTGGCCCGAGGGCTGGTGGTTACGCGCCATGATGGTGCAGACACTCGATGGTGCGTTTTTTGGTCCGGACGGGAAAAGCCGCAGTATCTCCAGTGATCGAGATCGCGAGGTGCTCGTGGAAGCACGCCGCCTCGCTGATGTTGTTCTGGTCGGGGCACAAACAATTCGTTCCGAACGGTATCGACCCATGGTGGCGAAACCGGAATGGCAGCAGGATCGTGCAGTCGCAGGACGTCGCCCCGCACCGGTGGTCGCGATTGTTAGTGCGTCACTAGATCTGCCGTGGGAGGAACCCCTGTTCGGCGAATCGATGTTCACCCCGCTGGTATTCACGGACGGAACAGCGACACCAGAGCGAATCGAACAAGCGGCCGCCGTCGAGGCTGCCGGTCGCGTGGAGATTATTACCACCACGGCACTGCCGCTCTCTGTTCCCGAATTACTGCGCGAGCGAGGATTCACTCGAGTGGTCTGCGAGGGTGGTCCGCGCCTGTTGCGACACCTATTCCCGGTGATCGACGAAATAGATCTAACGTTGGCGCCAATGCTGGTGGGTCAGGAGCAGTCAGCTGCGGAGCGTCATGCCACACCGAATCCGGTGGAGTGGCAACTGCGCACCGTGTGGGACCACCAAGGTTTTGTCTTCACCCAGTACGTGCGCGCATAGCCCAGAAAACAACAGCAGACGCCGCAGCCACATTCAAGGAATCAACGCTGTGGCTCATGGGGATATGGACAACACTCTCGCACAATTGGAGAGACTCCGCGGTCAAACCGTGCCCCTCGGCGCCGAGGACAAAAGCGATCTTGTCCGGTGGGGCAAGGACAAACTCTTCCAAGGACGGCGAGTCCGCGCCAGGGGATAGCGCCACGGTGTGAAATCCCCATGCCGTGAGGTCTGCGAGCGAGTCGGGCCAGGAGTGGATGCGAGACCACGGAAGCGAGAACACGGCGCCCATGGAAACGCGAATACTGCGCCGATACAGCGGGTCAGCACACCGAGGAGTAACCAGAATGGCGTCCACACCGAGACCAGCGGCCGATCGAAAAATCGCACCGACGTTGGTGTGGTCAACAATGTTTTCTAAAACAACAATCCGTTTCGCATCCTCTACTACCTGCGAAACACTCAACTCCACGGGTCGTTGCATGGCGGCCAGAGCACCTCGGTGCACGTGGAAACCGGTCAACTCTTCCAAGAGTTCGTGCCCACCAACAAAAACCTCCAGACTGGAGGTGGTGAAATCAATGCCGAGGAGGTCCTGCATCCGCTGAAGCCAGCTGTGCTCCATCAGAATGGATACGGGAGTGTGACCTGCGGCGAGTGCGCGGGAAATAACTTTGGCGCTTTCGGCAATGTACAAGCCGGATGCGGGTTCGGTCGCTGAACGCAACGCGACGTCAGTGAGTGCTCGGTACGCGTCCAGGCGTGTGTCATCCAGTGAAGATATGGTGATAATCGGCATGACTGTTACGTGCCTTCTTGGTTTTCGAGCACCCAGGTAACAAGAGTGGGTAGCTCGCCATTCGGAACCGGCCCAATAATGCGCACGGCAACCCGTCCTTGCTGGTCGAGAATGACCGTACTGGGCAGTGCCTGTGGCGGGACGCCGGGAATCTTTGCCAGCAGCTCACCATGGGGGTCACTGATACTCGGGTACGGGAGATCAGCTGCCAAAGCTGCGGCTGCCGCGAGATCGTCACGCACATTGATGCCGACAAACTCCACGGATGCAAATCGCGGGTCACGCGCCGCGGCGGCGAATTCGGGCAACTCTGTTCGACAGGGTGCACACCATGAAGCCCACGCATTGATCACCGTTGCTTGATCTGCCGTGATGTCGATCAGATCGCCGGTTAATGAAGCCCCCGTCACGGGAGGCAGAAGTTCGCGTTCACCAGCAGGGATGAGTGAAACGCCGACGGCGGAATTTGTTGAGTCCAAGACGCCGGTTGGAAGCGGAATGACCAGCTCGCCCGCAGGGGACAACACATCAGAGGAGGTGCAACCATTCATGGTCGGCGCGATCAAAAAGGTGATCGCACCGAGAGCCAGTGCGACTCTAGGAATTCGAGGCATGAAGGTCCTGCTCAGTTTGCTCAGTGCGTTCCAGTAGTCGGGTTTGCCGTTCCTGGTCCCTCCACCATTCGAACGCAGCGATCATCATCCAGAAACCA
>JAIOWY010000113.1:0-5542 GCA_021741845.1 Candidatus Nanopelagicales bacterium | reverse complement strand
GAAAAGCCAACACGTTAATTATCTGGTTGGGATAGTCGCTACGCCCGGTGGCTACCACCTTGGCCACCTTGGCAGCTTCCACCGGGGTGACCTCCGGATCGGGATTGGACAGGGCGGACACAATGGGATCAGCCGCCATGGTGGCAATATCGTGGGCGTCGATCAAGTTTGGTTGGGAGACACCAATAAACACGTCCGCTCCGGCCAACGCTTCTTTCAGGGTTCCCTCAAAGCAGGAGAGATTGGTCTTGGTGGCGAGTTCGGCCCGCGAGGGATCAAGGTCAGTGCGTTTGGTGGACACCGCGCCTTTGGAGTCAAACAGCATGATGTGTTTGAGTCCTGCGAACATCAGCAATTCGGCGACGGCGGCTCCAGCGGCACCGGCACCGGACATGACCACGTTCATGGTCTCGAATTCCTTGTTGACCAATTTGCTGGCATTAATGAGAGCGGCCAACACCACAACGGCCGTTCCGTGTTGATCGTCGTGGAAAACGGGAATGTTCAGTTTCTTGCGCAGTTTCTTTTCCACCTCGAAACAACGCGGCGCGGAAATGTCCTCGAGATTGATGCCACCAAATCCTGGAGCAATCAACTCGACAGTGCGGACGATTTCGTCGACATCTTGCGTGGCGAGGCAGATTGGCCAGGCATCCACGTCCGCGAACTTCTTAAAGAGTGCGGCTTTGCCTTCCATGACCGGCATGGCCGCCTCCGGCCCAATATTGCCCAGGCCCAGCACGGCGGAACCGTCCGACACCACCGCCACGGTATTGCGTTTGATCGTCAGGTTTCTAGCGTCGGCCGGATTCTCGGCGATCGCCATGCAGACACGTGCAACACCCGGTGTGTAAGCGCGGGCAAGGTCGGTTCGATTACGCAGTGGAACTTTTGGTGCCACGCCGATCTTTCCCCCAATGTGAATCAGGAAAACTGAATCGCTGATTTTCTCCACGTGACAGCCATCAATGGCGTTGAGAACCTCGCGAATTTCTTCAGCGTGCTGCGGGTCCCGGGCCATGGCACTGAGATCCACCACGGTCATGTCGTTACCGGGGTCGGTGACATCGAGACCGGTGATCACTGCGCCGGTCTCCGAGACCGCGGTGAGAATGGCGCCGGAAGCATGAACCTCAGGAGTGACTTGCATGCGAATAATGATCGAGTAGCCAGAGCCTTGGGTCATGACTAAACCTTAGACCCGGGGTTATTAGCCGTGTCGGTGAAGTGAGTAACCTGAGACTATGACATCCGCTACACGTCCAATTCGTGTGTTGATTGCCAAACCTGGACTTGATGGCCACGATCGTGGTGCCAAAGTTATTGCGCGCGCACTGCGCGATGCTGGCTTTGAAGTCATTTACACCGGGCTGCACCAAACACCTGCTGCGATTGTCGATGCTGCTGTCCAAGAAGACGCCGATGTGATCGGGGTCTCAATTCTTTCCGGTGCTCATCTCACCCTCTTCGCCGAAATCATGAGGCAGTTGTCCGAACTTGAGGTCACCGACATCACAGTCTTTGGCGGCGGAATTATTCCTGATGCAGATATTCCTGAGCTGAAAGCGCTCGGGGTGGCGGAGATCTTTACTCCCGGTACGCCAACGGCAGATGTTGTGTCTTGGGTTCACGCCCATGTCCAACCAGTGGGGTAAAGATCACACTGATCCCGTGTCCATCCCGCACCGCGGGGATTCGGCACCGGGCTAGGCTGGGGCCTAGGTCTTCATGCACCTCGAGCACTCATGATGGAGTTCTCGCTGAACGATATGTGTGAATCAGAATTGACTACAAGGAGTCGGCGTGGATCTGTACGAGTACCAAGCTAAGCAACTCTTCGGTAAGCACAATCTCCCCATTACCGCGGGCGATGTCTGCGACAGTGTCGATGCAGCAGTGGCCATGTCCGAGTCCATTGGTGCCCCGGTGGTGGTCAAGGCGCAGGTCAAGACCGGAGGCCGCGGTAAGGCCGGCGGAGTCAAACTAGCCAAGGATCCGGCAGAAACCCGCGAGGTGGCCCAGGCCATTCTGGGTATGGATATCAAGGGTCACACCGTGCACAAGGTGCTGGTGGCCCACGCGGCGGATATTGCCGAGGAGTATTACGTCTCCTTCCTTCTGGACCGGGCCAATCGAGCATTCCTGGCCATGGCCAGTGTTGAGGGTGGGGTCGAGATCGAAGAAGTTGCCGCGAACAACCCTGACGCCCTCGCCAAAATCAGGGTCGATGCCCTCGAGGGAGTCTCTCCGGAGAAGGCGCGGGAGATTGCCGCCGCCGCACAATTCGATGAAGCAATTCAGGCGCAGGTCGCTGACATTCTGGTCACACTCTGGGAGATTATGGTCCGCGAGGACGCCACCCTGGTGGAAGTTAACCCCCTTGTCCTGACCCCAACCGGTGAGGTCATTGCACTGGACGGCAAAGTCACCATTGATGACAATGCGGCATTCCGCCAACCGGGTCACGCGGATTTTGCTGATCAGGGGATTGACCCGATTGAAGCGCGGGCCAAAGCATTGGACTTGAACTACGTCAAACTTGACGGCGATGTCGGCATTGTGGGCAATGGTGCCGGTTTGGTCATGAGCACACTCGATGTTGTGGCGTACGCGGGTGAGGAGTTCGGTGGAATCAAGCCCGCCAACTTCCTTGACATTGGCGGTGGTGCCTCAGCGGAAGTTATGGCCAACGGGTTGGACATTGTTCTCAACGATCCTGATGTTCAAGCGGTTTTTGTCAACATATTTGGCGGTATCACCGCCTGCGATGCTGTTGCGAACGGAATTCTGCAAGCGATTGACCAGTTAGGTGACAAGGTCACCAAGCCGATTGTGTGTCGCATCGATGGAAACAATGCGGTTGAAGGGCGTCAGATTCTCAACGAAGCGAACCACGAGTTAATTGAATTAGTCGACACAATGGATGCTGCCGCTCGTCGAGTCGCTGAGCTCGCCGCTGCACGCAAAGGAGCGAAATAACCATGGCTATCTGGCTGAATGACAACAGCAAAATCCTGGTGCAGGGAATGACCGGGTCAGAAGGCACTAAGCACACTCGACGGATGGTGGCCAGTGGTGCGCAGGTCGTTGCCGGTGTAACCCCCGGCAAAGCAGGCCAAGAGGTAGACGGCATTCCGGTCTTTAATAACGTCGCGGATGCCATGGCTGCAACCGGGGCGAATGTGTCGGTTGTTTTTGTGCCCCCGAAGTTTGCTAAGGCCGCGGTGGAAGAAGCTGTCGATGCTCAGATCCCCTTGTGCGTTGTGATCACCGAAGGAATCCCAGTGCATGACACCGCGCAGTTCTACCAATATGCGGTCAACTCTGGGGCCACGCGAATCATCGGACCAAACTGCCCCGGAATCATCAGCCCAGGAAAGTCCAATGCCGGAATCATTCCTGCTGACATCACCAAGGCGGGACGTATTGGTTTGGTCTCCAAATCGGGAACGCTGACCTACCAAATGATGTACGAACTCCGTGATTTTGGTTTTTCCACCTGTGTCGGAATTGGTGGCGATCCGATCATTGGCACCACGCATATTGATGCCCTGGAAGCGTTTCAAAACGACCCAGAGACGGACGCCATTGTCATGATCGGTGAGATTGGTGGTGACGCGGAGGAGCGAGCCGCGGCGTATATCCAGGCACATGTGACCAAACCGGTTGTTGGCTACGTTGCCGGGTTCACGGCGCCGGAGGGTAAGACCATGGGTCATGCCGGTGCGATCGTGTCCGGGTCTGCCGGCACAGCTGCCGCCAAGCAGGAGGCGTTGGAAGCCGCGGGGGTCAAGGTCGGTCGCACTCCCAGCGCAACAGCGGACCTCATGCGCGAGATCATGCGCCAGAACTAGCGTGCCAATCCCCGACAAATGTGACCCCGCCTGTAATCGTTAGCAGGTGAGTTCAATGGACACCCGGGAACCCGATCACGTGGATCCACCACCTGATCCGGAACGTGGTGTCCCCGCACCGGCGCGGTGGCAGGTCCTGGTCACCCAATGGCACCCCAAAGCTGCCATGTGGGGGGTGTTACTTGCCGCCAGGACACTTGCGTTCACGCTGTTGCTCTCAGCCCTTGTCCTTGCTCCGGTAGTTCTAGTGGATACTGAGTCGCCGTTCGCCCTCCGATCCTTCCTCGAGTCGACAACGTGGGGCTGGTTGCTTCTCAACGGCGCACCACCCCGTCTCGGTGCCGCGGTGTTCACCCTGGTGCCGTGGGGACTGACACTCATCCCGTGGTTACTCAATTATCACGCCGCTCGCTTCCTGGCCCGCCGCTATCTGAGCAACCGCCGCTTTATTCTGATGTCCGCCACGATGCTCTTTCTGACCTATGTTGCTGCTGTCACCTTGGCTGCCGTATTCATTGAATCTATGACGTTGGCGTACTCCGCGTGGGCGGCGCTGATTGTTGCTGCGCTGCTGAACGGTTCAGCGATTTTGGCCGGTGTTCTCTCCACCAACGTGCTTCCGGTCAAGCTGCCGGAGATTCTTCGATTTATTTTGGTCCGTGGTGTGGCGGCCGTGTTCGCGCTCTTCGGGGTAGCGGCGATTGTGCTCGCTGTGCTGCTGGTGGCTAACTTCGCGGATGTTCTCTTTCTCTTTAACCAGCTGAATCCCGGGTACAGCGGATTTGTGGCGCTTACCGTTCTCAGCCTTGGTTATTTACCTGTCCTGACCGTTTGGACCATGGCCTATCTCGTGGGCGCCGGCTTCAGCATTGGGCCTGAGGTTGTTGTTTCCCCCTTCATTCCGGTCACGGCACCCACGCAGTTACCGCCATTTCCACCATTAGCCGTGTTACCTGAGCAGGCTGGCGGAATCGCCTGGCTGGTTCCCAGTTTGGTTATTGCGCTCGGTGTTATGTGGGGGATCGGGATTTCCGTACGCATGGCCCGTGAAAGTGCCCTCATGCGATTAGTTATTGCCGTAGGTATTGCCGTGGTGGCTGCGGTGCTCACCATGGCGCTCGTTGCCCTGTCCGTTGGTGATCTCGGCGATGTTCGACTTGTTGACCTGGGGCCAGATCCCACATTGGTGGGATCACTCACCTGGTTACTTCTTGTTGTCGGCATGACCCCGGCCGCCCTCCTTCCGGCGCGCGTATTCACGCGCCGGCGCGCACCACAGATCACGGTTGTCTCGGAATGACCAGTATTCGCTTAGGTGCTGCTTTGAGTTGGGCGCGTGGCGCCTACCGGACAAACTTCTTGGCGTTTTTGACCCTGTCCTTGGTGGTGACCATTATTCAATTTGGTCAACAGGTTGCCGCCGGACCGCTGTCTGATTCACTCACACTCTGCCTCAATCAGGGAGTGCCGAGTGACGCGTCGGCGGAGTTAAATCTGACTGCGGTGTCCACCTGTTTCTCCGCTGAGGGCAGCACCATCACCATGGCGCTTTTGGCTGCACTTATTTTCGTGGTCGTGTCATTTCTCGCCACCGCCGGCGTGATCCGCGGCGCCCTCTATGTCACACGCGGCCAGAAAATCGGATTTGCGGACACTTTTCTCGGACCGCACTTTGGTGCGTTCGCGGT
>JAIOWY010000112.1:0-5717 GCA_021741845.1 Candidatus Nanopelagicales bacterium | reverse complement strand
GATGCACAAAGCCCGCGGAGTGCGCGGCATTCAATGCTTCCACAACAGGATCGAGTAGGACCAGCGCTTGTTCGAGCGTTAACGGTCCGTACTCGTCAAGGACATCCCGCAGGGTTCTGCCAGGGATGTACTCCATGGCCAGATACACCTGACCGTCAGATTCACCTTGGTCGAATACTCCCACGACGTGCGGGTGGGACAGGCGGGCAGCGCTTCGCGCCTCGCGCTGGAAACGCGCCACAAATCCTGGGTCACTAGCCAGGTGGGGGTGCATCACTTTGAGTGCGACAACGCGATCCAACCGGGTATCGGTCGCGATATACACCGTGGCCATGCCACCGCGAGCCAGAAATGCGGTGACCTGGTAGCGATTGTCAATCAATTGGCCAACAAGTGGGGCAGCGTGACTCTGCGCACCCGAATTGCCAGCAGGGAAGTCCATTCTTGGGAGTCTATGGGGAATTTATGGGCAGATCCGGTTGCCACGCCTGCCGCAATCGGGCATCGACGGACCCCGAGACCAGCGGAATGTCATGTCCCATCGCCGACTCGAAAACCGGTCGGTACTGGGAAATGAGTTCATGCATTCGTGCCCGCATCTGCGGACTTTCCCGCAGGGGGTCGGCTATCCATGGAATGTCAATATCGCACCACATCACCGCGGAGTATCGAGCGAGTAGTTCTGTGTCGAGTTCCGATGTGTCGCCAAAGTACAGGCGCGAATACAACGGGGTGGTGATCGCTGCCGGATCACAAATAAGCACATGGCCCGGGTAGTCGCGAGTGGCTGCATCCTCAGCGGCAAGTTGCCCGCGCAGAATGGCTGCTTGGTCTCGGTGGGTTGGTAATCGCCCAGATTGCGCACACCAGGTGCGAAGGTATTCGGGGACAACGTGGGCAGGGGTGCCAGCGTTGTTGAGCGCGTCCGCGAGGGCATGGGCGAATGTTGTTTTCCCGGAGCTTTCCGCACCGAGTAAGCCAATTCGCTCTGTCACGCGCCACAGTTTAGGGTCATCACGTGGAGTTCGAGTTTGGGTCGTGGAGCTACGTCGCTGTGCTCGGCTTTGTGATCCTTGGCTCGATATGGCTAGAGGTTGTGTTGCGCACCCGCGTTCTGGTCAGACCGCGTCGCTTGGCGCTAACAATTGCACCTGTTGTCGTGCCGTTCCTGATCTGGGATGCCTATGCGATTAGCCAAGGGCACTGGTGGTTTGACGAATCTCGAATATTGGGTGTGTACCTTCCCGGGAGCATTCCGCTGGACGAACTTTTGTTCTTCATTGTCATACCTTTTGCGTCAGTGCTCACTTTGGAAGCAGTTCGCAGTGTTCGAGGTTGGCGAGTGGGTGACGAAGGCACATGACATATACCCAAATCGGCCTCGTGGCTGTACTAGCAGCTGTACTGCTGGACCTGTATGTTTTCCGAACCCGCTTAGTCACCCGCAAGATTTTCTGGGTGTCCTATGCCATCATTATTTTCTTCCAATTCATTACAAATGGAATGTTCACCGGATTTCAGATCGTCAAATATGACGGCGAAGCGATCATCGGTTCAACGTCACCCACAGATTCGCCACCACCCTTCATCGGTGATGGGCGCATAGCTTTTGCACCGGTAGAAGACGTGCTCTTCGGTTTCGCTCTGGTGCTGCTGTCACTGGTTTTGTGGGTTTACTGGGGGCGTCGAGGGATTGATCGCACCCCTCTGTCCGGGCCGCCGATTTGGCGTGACCGAAAATCGAGGTAATACCACTTACACCGCGGGATGTAAGCCCTGAACTTTCCCAGGACCATATTTCTTGCGGGCTTTGCGGGCTCGACGCCAGGCAGGGAAAGCTACCCAGAAGCGGGTCCGCAAGGGCACCTTGGCTCTTTTGGTAAAGACGGCAAAGTCGATTTCCTCTACTTGATCAGCTATTCCGCAATAGAGCACTCGTGCTGCCTCAGTGCAGTCGCGGGAGGACGGATGCAACATCTCGATTCCGGGTTGGGATTCCCGCTCCAGTCTCCTCACTCGGTCAATTTGATGGCGCAGAGCTGCTTTGATTTCTGGTGTTAATTGCCGTTTTTCCAGATCGCTGCGGGTGACACCGAATCGAGCGAGTTCGTCCAGGGGGAGGTACACGCGACCGCGGTCAAGGTCCTCGTTGACATCGCGAATGAAGTTGGCCAGCTGAAAAGCAACACCTAAATCCTTAGCTCTGTCGTACGCCTCCGGGCAATCTGGTTCAAGAATGGGGACCATTTGCAGCCCAATGACGGCTGCTGAACCGTAGACATATTCGTACAGGTCGTCGAATGTGGGATATTCCGTCACCGTCAGATCCATAGTCATGGAATGAAGGAAAGCCTCGAAGTGTTCAAGCGGAATATCCCAGCGGCGAACTGTATGTACTACTGCGCGACAAACTGGATCAGTGGACGTTCCGGAGCGAACATCCTTCATGAATCGCTCACCCCAACTGCGCAACCACTCGGCTTTCTCGTGATCGGTGAGGGTCGAGTCCAGGTCGTCGACTATTTCGTCGGCGTAACGGGCAAAGCCGTAGAGGGCGTGAACATAGGGCCGCTTGCCGGGTGGCAGCAGCAACGTGGCGAGGTAATAGGTCTTGCCGTGTTGCGCATTGAGCTCACGACAGACTTCATAGGACGCAACGAGATCGGGATCAGTGATACCGGCCTGTTCGTATTCCTTGCGGTGCACCCGACTGACTGCGGGAACCGATCGGGGAGTGGGTTGACCACTCACCGCGTAGCTCTGGATCGATAGTTTGGATCCTTGCCGGTGATCCGTTCGGCTGCGAGTCGTCCGGAAATGAGCACCATGGGGACGCCAACACCGGGTTGTGTTCCGGATCCGGTGAAAACAACATTCTCACCCCACATATTTCCTGGGCGGAAGGGGCCTGTTTGTCCAAAGGAGTGGGCCGCGGCAAATGGCGCACCTCGTTCCATGCCGCGCTCGGCCCAGTCCAGTGGTGTCGTGATGTCTTCGATCTCAATCGAGTCACCTAAACCCACGTAGCCGCGCTCCTCGAGTACTCGAATGCATTCATCGCGGTACTGCGGGCCAATTGCTTTCCAGTCAATGGGCGCGTCCAAGTTTGGGGTGGGGAACAGGATGTAATACAGCTCCTTGCCCTCGGGCGCCAAGCTGGGATCGGAATGGCTGGGGTTGGTGACCAAAATACTCGGGTCGGTCATGAGTTGTTTCTTGTCAATTAACTCGGTGAAAACGTTTTTCCAGGACTTACCAAAATGAATATTGTGGTGGGCAATCTTGGAGTAGTGAGCTGAGGAACCCGCCAGCATGAGGAAGCACGAAGGGGAGTAGTTCAGTCGTTTCACCGACCACGGTTCGGTACCGAGCAGGTCCTTATACGCCACAGGTAAGTCTGGATTGAGTACGACAACGTCAGCGGGAATGAATTCACCGTCAGATGTCAGGACACCTGTTGCTCGCCCGTGGGTGTGAACTACTTTGTCAACGGTGGTGTTGTAGTGGAACTTCACACCGTGTTTCTCTGCTGCGGCGGCCATTGCTGCCGGGACGGCATGCATGCCACCACGAGGGAAGAACACGCCGGCAACAGAATCCATGTAGGCAATCACTGCATAAATTGCTAAGGCGTCATAGGGGGAAAGGCCGGCGTACATAGCTTGAAATGAATAAATGCGTTCGGTTCGTGGATCCTTGAGGTACTCCCGAACCTTGGGAGCCAATTTGCGGAATCCACCAATGCCAACCAATTTGGCCAGATCGGGTGTCAACAAGTCCAGAGGTGAGTCGATATTGCGATCAATGAAGTCTTTCATTTCATACTGATAGAGCTTGGACACAAAGTCCACATACTGCTCGAATCCGCGGGCCTCGTCTGGGCCAATTACCTCAGTAATCTCCTGGGCCATCTCCGCAACATTGCTATGAACATTGAGGACGGAGCCATCGGGATAAAAAGCGCGGTACAAAGGGGCTACTGGATCAAGTGTGAGCCAGTCCTCCATGGTTTCACCGAGTGCATCAAAGCAATCGGCGATCAGATCCGGCATGGTGAGAACAGTCGGACCCGTGTCAGCATGGTAGGTGCCGGATTCGGTGGTCATTTCTATTCGACCTGCGCGTCCGCCAGGAATGGCCTCTCGTTCAATCACCGTCACGGTGCGGCCTGCACCGGCCAATCGCATGGCGGCGGAGAGACCGGCCAATCCAGCGCCGACAACAACAACGTTGTCGGTCGGACCTGTGACGGTTCGAGGGGCTGGTAGCAGTCGGTTGAGCGCATTTTTCAGGGAAGACACAATCACACTTTCCTCGTGGTGGCCGCGTGAGCGAGTTCAGTGAGCACGCTGATCGCTTCCGCATGTAATTCGTTCGTAGTGAGTGAATCTATGGCCTGTTGTAGAAGTTGGCCAATTAAGTTTTCGGTGTACGCCAGAGCACCGGTATTTTCGATGATCTCCCGGAGGGTGTTCACCCCGTCGAGATGCAGGTGCTGATCACCGAGTTTCTCGCGAATTTCCTGAGCTTGGGTTGCAGTCGCTCGTTCGCACGCAATGGCAATGAGTACCGTCCGCTTGCCTTCCCGTAAATCGTCGCCGGCTGGTTTACCGGTGACTTCCGGATCGCCGAACACCCCCAGAATGTCGTCGCGTAATTGAAAAGCCTCACCGAGGGGTAAGCCGTATCCGGTGTATGCGGCAAAGACGCTGTCAGGTGCTTGCGCCAGTGCGGCCCCAATGTGCAGCGGGCGCTCAATCGTGTATTTGGCGCTTTTGTAACGGACCACCCGAAGTGCGCGTTCAATGGAACCACCGCCCCGAGCCTGTTCCAATAAATCGAGGTATTGGCCGGCCATCAGTTCCGTGCGCATTTCGTTGTAGACGGTCTTGGCACGGCGCAAACTCTCCGGCGGTAGATCAGCCGTGAGAAGGAGTTCGTCTGCCCAGGACAGGCACAGGTCGCCGAGAAGGATCGCGGCGCCTTCGCCGAATCTGTCGGAACCGCCGGCCCACTGATGTCCCCGGTGCATGGCAGCGAATTGACGGTGGGCGGCAGGGAGGCCACGTCGGGTATCTGATCCGTCCATGACGTCGTCGTGGATCAGTGCGCATCCTTGGAGGAACTCCAATGCGGTGGCAGCTTGAATGACTCCTTCATTGATGGCGGGGTCGGCTAGCTGATCCGTTGGTGCGGCACCTCGCCAGCCCCACAGACAAAAGGCTGGGCGCAGCCGCTTACCACCGGAGAGCAAGGTGGTCACGGATTCGAGGAGCGGGGTGACATCTGGCCCGACCCCGGACAGAATCACCGACTGTTCGGCGAGAAAGTTGTCCACGACCCCTTGGACCCGTGTGCGCAGATTTTCAGCATCAAGGGGATGGGTGCTCACCCATCCAGCCTATTCCCTCACACGGAATTGCACGCGGGGGCGAATGCTCTGCTGTGTGGCGGGCAGACTAAGCACGTGACGTTGGAATCCTTGGCGGTGGCCACCCTCGTGGGGGCGCTGATCGTGCTCGTGGCGATCGTGGGCGCCCGAGTCGCCGGCCGGTTAGGGGTTCCCGGGCTACTCCTGTACTTGGTCTTTGGTCTGGTACTGGGTGCTGTGGTACCGAATCTGGGGTTCGATGACGCCACCCTGGCCACGGTCTTGGGCTACACGGCGCTGGTCCTGATCCTGGCGCATGGCGGTCTGACTACCCGTGTTGACCAGT
>JAIOWY010000111.1:0-5726 GCA_021741845.1 Candidatus Nanopelagicales bacterium | reverse complement strand
GACTTTGTTGCCAAGCAAGCCATTACCGCCAGCCTTTTTGTGGTCGCGGTCACCAGCCTGTTCGGGTTGATCAGTCACGCGCGTGCGGGACGTGTGCAGTGGCGCACCGGTTTAATCTTTGGAGCGGCCGGCATGGTCGGTGCATTCGTTGGTGGACAGATTGGTAGCCACCTCCCGGGAGCGGTTCTGCTCGGTGCCTTCTCCATCATGATGGGCGTTACTGCGGTCGCCATGATTCGCGGACGGCGACAGGTGACAACAAGTCATGCCCACAAAGGACTCCCTCTCTTCCGCATCATTCTCGACGGCGCGGTTGTCGGCCTGGTAACCGGACTTGTCGGCGCCGGTGGTGGATTCCTCGTTGTGCCTGCCCTCGCACTCCTCGGCGGTCTCCCCATGCCTATTGCTGTCGCCACGTCACTCCTCGTGGTCGCCATGAAGTCATTTGCTGGTTTCGCCGGATACGCCCTCACATTCGGTGGTGGATCACTCGTCTCGCTCAACCCGGAAACGGAAATCAACTGGACGGTGACCTTGATCGTGACAGCAGGTGCCGTTATTGGTGCCGTGGTCGGTAGTCGCATGGTGGGCAAGATCCACCCAGACTTACTCCGCAAGGGGTTCGGTTGGTTTGTTCTCGTCATGGCCGTGTTCATTCTCAGCCAGCAAATTGGTGGATCCTTGATCGACTGGGCGCAACAGGGAACTCTTAATGCCATTGAGGTAATCGCCGGCATTGTGATTGTGGTGGCCTTTTTCACGTGGCTGATCAGGCGGCCAGCCAAAATCGAGGTGGCCGATTACGACGAACCTGAAATCGCTTTGGAAGGCGACCCCAAGAAATAGCCTGGCTCAGTGGCTAAACTCGAGGCATGATTCAGGGCTTCAAAGACTTCATCACTCGAGGCAATGTCATTGACGTGGCTGTCGGTTTTGTCGCTGGCGCCGCATTCACCGCGCTCGTCACGGGAGTCACGAGTGCACTGATCACCCCCACCCTTGGCCTCATTACTGGTGGCGGTGTGGAGGCTGGATCAATCACCATTGGTGGTCAAGTTTTTGACTTCTCACTGATTGTGAATGCGATCATTACGTTCCTGATCACCATGGCGGTGATCTACTTTGTCTTTGTACTACCACTGAATAAATGGCGTGAACGCCAACCCCTCCAAGCTGATCCAATTGTCACTGAGACTGAGCTACTCATTGAAATCCGCGACCTACTCAAGGAAAACCGAGGTACTTCATGATCACCGCACTGTGTTTTATCAATACTGACCCGCACGCAATCTCCGAGGCCGGCGATTCAATAGCTCAACTTCCCGGAGTTCGATCCGTGTACTCGGTCACTGGAAAAATAGATCTCGTTGCCATCATTGAAGTGAACACTCCCGACCAGGTTGCCGGGGTTGTCGCCGATTCGATTGGCAAGGTTCCTGGTGTGACAACTACGGAAACACATATTGCTTTCCGGACATATGACAAGCGGGATCTCGACGCAGGTTTTGCACTAGGAAACTAGGTTCACAGTGGAGCCGTTCCAGTTGCGAGTTCAATTGGACCATCCGGGCCAGTTGTTTACCGCAGATGACATTCCGCCGACTGATCCGCGATACACCGAGTACACCGCACAACCGGCACTCGACACAGTACGTGAAGAGCTACTGATAAAGACGCTACCCAAAAATCAACCGGTCGAATTGCTCCTTGAACTGCCAGCGGAACATATACATCCCTCCACGGAAACCCAACTCAATGAAGCAGTCCACCGTTATCTACAGGTGGAAAACAAACTCGACCAGGAGTCCTTTGCATCACGCGGCCCCGTGTTCCGAAGGCTGCTCCTTGTTTCCGTCAGCGTCTTTTTCGGAATCCAGATGGTGGCTATCACCATCAAGAACCTGACCAATGCGGACGACTACTACGTCACCGACTCCATTTCTGAGGGACTCGCTGTGACTTCCTGGGTCATTCTGTGGGTGCCTGTGCAGTTTCTGACCGTGGATGCGTGGCAGCGTAATTTGCGCCGGCGCAGACTCCGTACCATCAACCGCATGCGCGTTCGACTCGTGGCATCCAGCGATTAGGGGGATACTCCACCCATGACACGGTTGTTAACAAAAACATTCGCAGGTGTCCTCGTGGCGGCACTCGCCTTCACGGGAAGTCCGGTTACCCACGCCGCACCCAACACCACCAAGCAGATCACGTGGCAACAAATCAAGAAAAACAACAAGAGCAGCTCCTGCTGGACCGTGATTAACCGTAAGGTCTACAACGTGACGCCCTGGATCAACCAACACCCTGGCGGATCCTCACGCATTCTCGGACTCTGTGGGCGTGACGGTTCCAGCATGTTCACTGGCCAGCATGCGGGCCAGTCCGCACCCCTCAGCGTGTTGGCTTCCTACCAAATCGGGGTGCTCAAGAAAAAGAAAAAGCGTTAGCGGGTCCCCTCCGTGCGACACAGCCAACTGCGCCATGTGCTCGTGGGCAGCACGCATATTTCCCGCGATCAAATCACGTGGCGCAACCCGATCATTACCGCCGTCATTGCCGGTGTCTTGGTGTGGGGCAGCCTGGAGTGGGGTAGCGATCTAGCTGTTTTCCCCCTCGCCCTAGGTGCGGTATTCACCGGTCTGGCAAATACCGGACCGACACCCATTGCGCGAATTAAAAGCATGGGGTGGGGGCTGCTGTGGATCACCGTAGCCACACTGGCCGGTGGGTTAGTTGCAGCGTTGTCCCTTGCCCAGGTCCCGGTAGCAGCAGCGGTTGCCCTCCTCGCTGGTTTTGCTGGTGCACTCGGCAAACGCGGCGCACTCATTGGTGTGTTGTCCCTCGTCCTCTACACCGTTTTCGCCGGCGCCCCCGACACGGAACGCACGGCGGTGCTGACGGCACTTCTCCTCTTCATGGGTGGGGGCGTGCAACTGCTCATTGGCGGTGTGGTGAATCTGACCTTGGACTCAGCACATTCACCTGATCCCGAGCGCCACGAGTCAGTCTTCACCCGCTTGGCTGAGCATCGACAGATAGACGATCTCTTTGCCCGTCATGCCATTCGACTTGCCGTGGCTATTGCCGTTGCTACTGCATTGGGGCAAACACTGGGTTGGCCGCATGAGTATTGGATCCCCATGACCGTTGCGTGGATGTCCCGCCCGGACAAGGACGGCACCACCTCACGAGTGGTGGAAAGAGTTGTTGGCACCGTGGCGGGAATCGTGGTGTCAATCTTCCTGCTGAACGGTGTGGGAACAAATCAGATTCTCACTGCGTTGTATGTGCTGATGGGAGCGCTGCTGCTCTTGGCTTTCATCAACGCCAATTACCCGGTGGCTGTCACCGGTATAACAGTGCTCGTCTTGACTCTTTTTGCGCAAGCGGGTGAGCAAGTTTCCGACACAGCTCCGTACCGAATCGGGGCAACACTGATCGCCGGCCTGATCACCGTGGCCGCGTCATTTTTGTTGCCGGGCAAGCCACCGCAATCGAAAGTTCGCGGCGAGGAATCGGCGTAGTTTCACAAGTGTGACCCGCTGATCAATGGGCCTTGCCTATATAGGATCCTGATCAGTAGCACTACCCGGTTGGCGGGTACTCCAGTGAGGGGATGTATGCGTAAAACCGGGATCGTTCTGAGTGCGCTCAGTGCACTCATGGCATTCACCCTCACCTCCGCCCCTGTGCACGCCGACTCGGACGACTCACTCGTACCCACCCAAGCCGTGAAAGAACCCATTACCGTCACGGTGCCTATTTCAACTATCAGGACCCCCGGCACAGGTGGGTCCAGTGGCATCGTGGAAATAGTTGTGGGGCGTTCAACGCCACTGAAAGTCATGGTGGACACCGGGTCAGTGGGCCTGCGACTCTGGAGTGGAAGCCACCCCAGCATGAACATTTCCAGCAAACAGATCACCACGTCCACCGGGGGATCCTCCATTCCCGGTTTCATTGGCACCGCCCCCATGTCTCTCAACGGCGTGAGCACCACGCTTGATGTTTCGTTCCAGTACATCAACACCACCAATCCCTATATCGATCAGTGGAAGCGCGCTGGAATTTCAGGCATCCTGGGGATAGGTGTTGGCACCGGAGACCTCACCAACCCCCTGGTGGCACTGCCGGGTGACCTCGGGCTGCATTGGAGCGTTCACTTCGCTGACCTTGCTACCAGTCCCACCAAGCCCGGCGCTCTCATTCTCGGGGCCCTTGCTCCGACTAATGCAAACATGTTCTTTCAACTTCCATCAGCCGGATCCAATGTCAACGGCGCTCTGCTGTGGGACGACCATGCGGCCAACGGCTGCTGGAAGTTTGGTACTCAACGCGAAGTGTGCGTGCCCACCTGGTTTGACTCAGGTTTCACGGTGATGCGCGTCAAGGGACGTGAGTTTTCACGGCTACCCACCACTGGCGCAAATCAATTGCGCAGTGGCACGCGAGTCACCCTGTCCGTCCCCTCGAGTTCATTTGTCGGGGACTCCTTTGTTGCGGGCAGCACGGCATCCAAGAACTTAGTTCGGGTTCTTGATTCAGGCAAAGCAACAATCAACACCGGTAATTCGGTGTACTTCGAATACACCGTCACCTACAACGTGGCCACCGGCGGCCTCTACCTGTACAAGCCGGCGCCTAAGAAGCCGGCATCTAAGAAGCCGGCACGTGAGAAGAAGGGTTAGTCATGACATCTGAGTCTGGTTCCGAGAGTGGTTTGAGTCGACGCCGACTACTTCAAGCGGCGGGAGTTGCCGGTGCAGCTGTTGCCATGGCGTGTACCTCCGTCACCCAGCCGGCAGCAGCTGCGCAACCCTTCAAGCCACGAGGTCGACTCCGTCGCCGTCCTAACTTCCTGATTGTCATGATGGATGAGCAACGTGCCGCACCGGTCTACGAGTCGGCGGAGTTGCGCGCATGGCGTGCAGCGAATCTGCCCACCCAGAACTTGATTCGCCGTCACGGATTTGAGTTCACCGAGCACCACGTCATGTCGGTCGCATGTCAGCCGAGCCGCGCCTCCGTATACACCGGCCAATACCCCTCATTGCATGGCATTGCCCAGACATCCGGTGCAGCCAAGACGGCGATTGAGCAAGACCTGTACTGGCTAGACCCCACGACCGTTCCCACCCTGGGCAACTGGTTCCGGGCGGCCGGTTACGACACCTACTGGAAGGGCAAGTGGCATATTTCTGATGCCGATCTCTACCAGCCCACGAGTTACAACCCGCTTCCTTCCTATACCGATTCCGGTTTCCGTGACCGTCACTTGGAGGACATTTACCTCGAGTCAGAACGACTGGAGAAATACGGGTTCACCGGGTTCATTGGTCCCGAGCCCCACGGCAGTAATCCGCTGAACTCCGGCTCCTCCGGTCCCGCCGGTCGCGGCCGTGACGAGGTCTACGCCGACCTCGGTGTTGAACAACTGCAAAAGTTGCGCCGCGCGGACAAGCCGTGGCTGCTGGTCACGTCCTTTGTTAACCCGCACGACATCACCCTGTGGGGCAGCCTGACTCTTGCCGCCGACCTCACCGGTGCGCAAGGGGCGTTCTATTTGGCACAGCAACTTGTTGGTTCCAATGTGCCCGAAAACCTCTTTGATGAGCGCTACACCCGTTCGTCACGTGAGAATTTGGCAAATAAGCCGGTGGCTCAGGGCAGTTTTGTTTCCCAGTACCCCAAGGGTTTCCAGCCGTTGAATAACGACACCCCGTATC
>JAIOWY010000110.1:0-5772 GCA_021741845.1 Candidatus Nanopelagicales bacterium | reverse complement strand
GCTGATTTAGCGACAGCCATGAGTGTCGATGGCCTCTTGGGAACAGATCAAGTCTTTCGACCGGAATTACATGAGCCGCTGCGGCCCCATCCAGGCCAAGCAGTCAGCGCAGCTCACATTTTCCAGTACCTGCAGGGATCGGACATTCTGGCGAGTCACCAAGTGGGTGACGATCGCGTTCAAGACGCTTACAGCGTGCGGTGCGCTCCGCAGGTGACGGGCGCGGTACGCGACACCATCTCCCACGCTCGCACTGTTGCTGAGCGCGAATTAGCAGCGAGTATCGACAATCCGGTCATTCTCCCGAGCGGTGAAGTGAGCAGCAACGGAAACTTCCACGGCGCGCCCATCGCTTATGTTTTGGATTTTCTCGCTATCGCTGCCGCTGATTTGGCCTCGATCTGTGAACGCCGCACTGATCGCATGTTAGACAAAGCACGCAATCACGGTCTGCCACCATTCCTCGCTGACGATCCTGGTGTTGATTCAGGGTTGATGATTGCCCAGTACTCCCAAGCCGCGCTGGTGAGTGACATGAAGCGCCTCGCCGTACCCGCCAGCGTTGATTCGATTCCGAGTTCGGCCATGCAGGAGGACCACGTGTCCATGGGTTGGCATGCCGCTCGGAAATTGCGTTCCAGCGTATCTAACCTGACATCTGTGATTGCCATCGAAATGTTGACGGCTGCCCGTGCCATCGAATTACGTGCACCTCTGCAATCCTCTGCTCCCATCATGGAAACAGTCAGGGAACTGCGCACCTATTGCGGTGGCGCTGGCCCTGACCGTTTCCTCGCCCCGGATATTGCCGGAGCCCGTACGTTTATTGCAGAGAAGTACCTGAACTAGTTCTGCGCAGGTGGATCGACAAAGTAAGCCTTGCGCATCGGCATGACCGGACGCATCATGAATTCGGGTCGACGCAAACCTTGAGCATTCGGTCCTGGACGGGTCTTGGACATCCACTCCTGGTAGACCTCACGTGATTTCGCCGTGTCGACAACCACGTCACCGTATTTGTCTTCATCATGGGCTTTTTCAATGCGAACTTTCTGATGCCAACAATGCATGCCAGACCAGGTATCAGGGTGAACCGCAAACGCGAGGTTCTGGTGCACACCGGGGTCCTCCCAGTTGATACGCATGGAATCTGGGTCACCCGAGGCAAAGGGCTTGACACCTTCCTTGTAACGCAGGCGCCAACGGCCATCTTCCATTCGGCCGACATCGACTTTCCCGGTCACCCAGCGGCTACCGGCATCGTCGGTGGTGCGCCAACGACCCATGTGGTGGGACAGGGCAGTCACCCCAGGACGAACCGCTTCGGTGGCCCAAATGCGCGCCACAAAATATCCGATCTCCGTGGAGACCCGCACCATGTCACCTGTCTGCAGCCCTAAACGATCCGCATCTTTGTTGTTCATCCACATGGGGTGCTTATTGCTGATCTCATTCAGATACTTCGCGTTACCCGATCGCGTGTGAATCAGAGTGGGTAGACGGAATGTAGGGACGAGCACCATTTCATTGTGGGACATGTCAATTGCTCGGTGCGAAACATGGGACTCGATATAGCACGGTGTCGCGTACTCAGGCCAGCCAAAGTCAGCCATAGACGGTGAGTACAACTCCAGCTTGCGTGATGGTGTCAGCCACCCCGCGACCTCGGAGCCGTCGTCGAGCACCACGCCAACAGCACCGGGCTCCCCTACCAATGGTTTTTGGGTCTCCATGGTGATCGGTTTGCGCAATACGCCGTTTTCGTCCGGCACTGCGCCTTCGCGTTCTGCCGGTGTCAGGGGGCGTTCATCCTGCCGATACAAATCGGCAACAACTTCCACAGCACCGTATTTGCGCATGTACTCCAAGGGAGACAGGCCAAGGGCTGCAGCTTTCTCCGGGAGCCCGGGAACGTTGTTGTCGAATATGTATCCGTAGTACTCGTCAACACCAATTTTGGTGCCCGGTTCCTTCATGGATTCGAAGTACTTGCGAATACCGAGTGACCCGTCTGGGTCAATTCGCCACGACAACTCAATCCAGAATTCAGTTTCCTCCCACACTTCGCCAGGGTTTGTATCGCGGGTATCGGTGAACTCCTCACCCATGCGTTCCCGAGCTACGCGGGTCACCGGTTGACGGAATCCCAGCCATTTGCCCGCGTACTGTTCATACGACTGGGTGTCGTGGCGTTCAGTGCTGTGACCAAAGGGCAAAATAATGTCCGCAAAAATCGCCGTCTCATTCCACGTAGGTGTCATGGCAACATGGCAGCCCACAAGGTCTTCATCAGAGAGGGCTTCGATCCAGCTAAAGCCGTCTGGGTTGGTCCACACCGGGTTGTATACCCGGGAGAAGTACGTGTCGACCTTTCCGCGACCATCTTTAAGGAAGTGTGGAAGCAGGATCGACAGTTCATTGGTGGAGAGGGGGAATTCTTTGGGCCAGAGCAGTTCGTTCCACGAGTCGTGCCCACCGGGCATGTTGGGGCCGTGCGGAATGATCTTGTTCCACCCGTTGGGGCTTGTTCCACCCTTTTGACCGATACTTCCGGTCAACACCGTCAAGAAAAACAGCGCTCGAGCAACGGCCCAACCGCCCAGGTTCCCAGCACTAGCCGCCCGCCACGTGTGGGCCGCGAGCTTACCTTGAGCTCCGGCCACGATCTTGGCCACTTTCTCCACCTGCTTAGCCGGAATGCGACATTCTTCGGCAGCGAAATCGAAGGTGTACTTCTGGTAGTCCTCGGTGAGCGTTGCCTTGAACACGTCAAAATCGTCAGAAGGAAGTTCTGGGTGCACGTTGGCCATATAGACCTGCCAGTTCACCCAGCGCTTGATGTAATCCCAGGCCACCTGATCCGTGCGCAGAATGTATGCCGCAATGGCAAGAAGTAAGGCCGCTTCACTACCCGGCCACGGTGAGACCCACTCGTCTGCGTGCGATGCGGTGTTGGACAAGCGCGGATCAACCACTACTAACTTGGCGCCGCCGCGAACTTTGGCATCCATGATTCGTTGGGCATGGGGGTTGAAGTAGTGGCCTGCCTCCAGGTGGCTGGACAGGAGCAGGATCACATTGGCATTGGCATGATCTGGAGATGGTCGGTCGTATCCGCCCCACATGCTGTACCCAAAGCGGGCTCCAGCAGAACAAATATTTGTGTGCGTGTTGTTTCCGTCAACTCCCCACGTGAGTAGCACGCGCTCAATGAAGCCATCCTCACCGTGGCGCCCCACGTGGTACATCACTTCATTGCGGCGATCCTCCTGGATTGCCTTACGAATGCGTCCAGCAATGGTGTCGAGTGCTTCATCCCACGACATGCGCTCGAACTGTGCGCTGCCCCGAGGACCACTGCGCTTGAGCGGATAGAGAATTCGCTCCGGATCCGATGTCTGATTAATCGTGGCTGGTCCCTTGGCGCAATTTCGGCCACGGGAACCGGGGTGGGCCGGGTTTCCTTCAATCTTGAATACTTCTTTAGTTTCCTTGTCGACATAAGCAAGCAGTCCACAGGCTGACTCACAGTTGAAGCAGGTGGTCGGTACCAACATGTAGTGCCGACCCACTTTCCGGGGGTGGTCCTTGGCGCTGTACATGACAACGTCGTCCCACTCGGAGACAGGCGGGTAGTTCGACACTGTTTCCCTGACGCGTAAGCCGAAGTGCTCGGGTGCATCAACTCCCACCGGCGACGCTGCGGGACCGTGTGGCGCCTGTGTTTCACGAGGCTTCATGTCAACTCATTCCTTTACGTTGTTTCATTCATTTCAATTCGATGGACGTTGATCGTTTCAATGGATCGTGGCCGTGCACACTAGGACAGCGGTGGATCCTGTGCTGCCTTCACGAACACCTTCTCGTGGTACACCAAGCTGATTTGCACCAGGAGGCCAGCTATGACCGCCCAGAGTGCAGCACCCGTTGCTAGTCCGATCAGGGCTAATGCTCCCGCGACAACGGCCAGCAGAATTCCTCCCAGATAGAACTGCTTGGAGTAACGACCGTGAGTAATCGCGTGGGCTGCCACCTCCGCATTGCGCGTGGGGTGCTTGCCACCAAATTCCACCAACGTGATCAGTAAGTGCGCAGCAACCCCGATCACCAATGCCCATGTCAGCCAGGTGATGGTTGATTCCTCCGGGGCAAATACTGTGGAAAGGATCAGTAAAGCTCCGGCACCCACCATGACGGCCTGTGCTTGGAGGTGCCAGAAGAGCACCGGTGACTGCCACAGGTCACGACCCTCGGCTTGACCGAATAGGAAGGCGGTATACCCGGCGACCATGATCGCGGCCGGAATCGCTGGCCATGCAATCACATCAATGACAGAGACAAAGTCGCCCAGGTCCAGCCACGTCGCCGCCCCGGCGAGGAACCAAATGCCAGCGACGGCCGCACCAAGCCCCAGGAAGATCCCGCCAATAGCCAACCACGAGGTGCGGTTGATCTTGCGCGGATCTAAGAGGAATAGGAATCGACCGGGTCGCTTCAGATCCCAAATCAGCAGTGCCGCAGTAATAGCGAGGAACAGCGCCGAGGTGAAGGGAACGACTGTCGTGATGAATTCCGTTCGATCGGCGGTGAACAGCACCAGCAGAGCACCTAGGAGTAGTGCACCCGCGGAAATCGACTTGGTCCAGAGATAGGTCCACACTTTCCAACCCCACGGACGGGGGTGGGAAGTGTTCAATGTGGTCCGGGCCTTGGTGAGTGGATCGCCGGGCAGTTCTGCCGCCGTTTCCAGTCGAAGAACATCTGCTTCAGCCCACAGATATGTGCCCTCCACCGGAGCTGCCAATGGGTCAAGGACTGATTGGTCCGCGCCGACGTAGTACACATTGGGGCGTGTGCCCTGTTCTGGCGTGCGCACATTGATGGGTTCAATGCTGAGGAATTTGCTGATACCGCTGGTGGGATCGTCTATATCCCCCATCCAGATGGACTCGGTTGGGCACACCTGCACGCAGGCGGGCTCCAACCCCTGATCAATACGGTGGGCACAGAAATTGCATTTGGCCGCCGTGTTCGTGTTGTCGTCGATATAAATCGCGTCATAAGGACAGGCCTGCATACACATTTTGCACCCGATGCAGTTTTCGTTGTCGAAGTCGACAATTCCATCTTCACGGATGAACAAGGCAGTGGTGGGACAAGCTTTCACACAGGGCGCGTCGGTGCAGTGATTACACCGCATAACGCCCATTTCCCGGGTTGTCGAGGGGTATTCACCCTTGTCGACGTACTTCACCCAGGTGCGAAACTTCCCGACGGGCACATCGTGTTCAGTTTTACACGCCACCGTGCATGCATGGCATCCGATACATGTGCGTTGATCTATTGCAAAGCCGTAGCGCAAGGTGTCACTTCTTTCTGATGTAGAACTTCAGGACTCCGCCTTCTTCGGATGATTCCACTAATTCATTGCCCGTTTGGGATACCCACGCCGGAATATCAGAGCGTGCACCACCATCGGTTGCTTCGAGGAACATGACTTCCCCGGATTCCATTTCTTTGGCGGCTTTGGCGGTCATGAGAACCGGCATTGGACAACTCTGTCCCTTGGCATCTACTGCGCGATCGAATTCCATGTGTGCTCCTTATGTGTGTTGAACGGTTGAATGAACAGAAGTACTTAGATGAACAAATTGATTTTCGACTTGGCCATTTGCTGCAATGCGGTCGCAGCTCCCACCGGCTCACTGAGATTGGGACGCATTTGCTCCGGGGTGATACCCAGCAAGTCCATGGTCATTTGGCACGGGAGGA
>JAIOWY010000109.1:0-5786 GCA_021741845.1 Candidatus Nanopelagicales bacterium | reverse complement strand
CCGTCAGGAGAAGCCCTGCACCAAACACAAGGAAGATCAATACCTCCAAGGTGACGCCACCTGGATTGGAAACGGCCTCTGGTCCGGTCAGGCCAAACGTCAACACTCCGATACCGATCAACACTCCGTAGGCAACAAAGAAAATTCCTTCGAGCGCGGAAATGAAGGCTAGCGATCGGAGTACTCGGTTACCACGCACATGTCGTAGGGTAAATGAGTGGGTACGCGAGCAATGATGGTGGTGAACCCCCAAGCCACCACGACCTCTCCCCGCGTTACTGATGTGATCATTCGGGCCCTCTCCCATGACTACGACTTAGAGGTCACGGTCACTAATCACCGCGGGCATGCATTCGCCCTGGGCGAGTACGCCATTGAAGAGGGTATTCCGCTCGTGTTTACCCTCGGCGGGGACGGAGTGATCAATGAAGTGATCAACGGATTACTTTCCCATGGCCCACACGACGTCGTGGTGGCTCCCATACCGGGAGGTAGCGGGAATGTTTTCGCTCGAGCTTTGGGGTTACCCACTGACCCAGTGGAGGCAACGGGAGCGATCTTGGAATGTCTCCGCGACAACTCGCTAACTCACATCAATGTCGGCCACGTTCACGCCATCCGTCCCGACGGTTCGGAGCTTGACCGTTACTTTGTTGCCAATGCCGGCCTCGGTCTTGACGCTCGGATCATTGCCGCCATGGAAAAGGCGAGATCCGCGGGCCAGAAAGCCTCGCCCCAGCGCTATCTCGCCACCACAATTCGCGAGTTTTTCCGGCACAACCGCGAGAGCGCTCCCAGCCTGGAAATTACCCGTCCCGGATCTACCCCGGTGAGCAACATCTCGGTCGCCTTGATCCAAAATTCCTCGCCGTGGACATTCTTTGGTAGTTGGGCATTGGATCCCAATCCAGGTGCGAGCTTTTTTACCGGCCTCGATGTTTTTATGGTCCGACGCCTCAATGTGATAGCGACGGTGGGGGCCGCCACCAAGATCATTACCCGGGCGCGCGGAGGCACTCGCCGAAACTCGTACACCGCCTGGCACGACCAGCGCGAATTCACCGCCCAATCGGAGCTGCCCGTACCCTTGCAGATAGACGGCGAAGGCCTGGGCGAGGTCTCTACCGCCCATTTCAGTTCCCGACGCCACTCTGTGACCACGATCGACCTCAGCAAGTAATTACCGTATATCGGACATTTCACCCAAATGTGATGGGTGCCACACCCAGAAAAGTGAATTACCCGAAAATTTCGGCAGTTTTCACTTGTCCGAATGCCTTTCGTCTGCGACCCTAGTCCTTGCCCTTGTTTTGACGGGCTGGCCCACTTCCCACTTTGGCCAGTGAAGGTTCCTTCACCCTCGAGTGGAAGCCAGCGCGTGAAAGCATTCACAAGTGCTGGCGAACCCAGCACACCAGTACAGATGGAGTGATCACGCATGGACTGGCGCCATGAGGCAGCCTGCCGTGACGAAGACCCTGAGTTGTTCTTCCCAATCGGCAACACCGGACCCGCTTTAGTCCAAATCGAGGAAGCTAAAGCTGTGTGTCGACGGTGCCCTGTTGTGGATGACTGTCTGCGATGGGCCCTAGAAACTGGTCAGGATTCCGGGGTGTGGGGTGGTCTCAGCGAAGACGAGCGACGCGCACTCAAGCGGCGCAATGCCCGACTCCGGGCACGCACCACGGCGTAACACACCAACTACATGCACTCAGCGTTGCACTGACGGCAATTCCGGGACAAAACGCGGCACGGTGCAGGTGATGCGGGCGCGAGTTCCCGCCGTATCCCCGGGCTCTAGATGGAATTGACCATTCAATTCCTGTGTGACTAAATCGCCAACGATTGTCAGACCCAATCCGGGTTCACCGTGTACACCGGAGCCCGTGTCTAGTACCTCGCAGTCGATTGTCCGGTCTCGACGGGTAATCGACAACGTAATGAGATCCGCACCCGAGTGCTCTAAGGCATTGTGTAGTAACTCAGACATGCTCATGGCCAGGGGCGTGGCAATTCCTGCCGGAAGCATGCCTCCACTCCCCTGGCGAACTACTCGAACATTCGCGGACTCCACCGTAGCCGTGGTCACAATGGAGTCAATCAGGTCATCGAAATTCACCAACGCAACAATGTCTTTGGACAGAACATCGTGGATGGCTGATATCGCACTGATTCGCTGTTGCGCATCTGACAGGGCATCTTTAGTTTCTTGATGAGTGGCTCGGCGCGATTGAATCCGCAAGAGCGAATTGACCATCTGTAGATTATTTTTGACACGGTGATTTATTTCTCGAATAGTGGCTTCCCTCGAGAGGAGTGCCCGCTGTTGTTCGCGGACGGCCGACACGTCCTTGACCATAATGATTGTCTTTACGGGTTGTTCGCTCGTGAGTGCAACTGAGTTCAGCATGACGGTGGCGTCGGAACCGGAAAGATCGGCAACACCTGAGTAGCCACCTGCAGCAATTCGCAGAAGAACTCGCGAAGCCCCACTAGGTGATTCATGAAGCTTGCGAACAAGTACAGCGAAATCTCGGTCAAGGAGGTCAGCCTGTAGGCCTAAGCGGCGAAAGGCACTCGTCGCGTTGGGGCTGGCGTAATCAACCTTGCCATCAGAGTTCAGTCGAAGGAGCCCATCGCCGACTCGGGGACGATCCCATGAGTCCAGGGAGCCTCGCTCTAACGGAACCCAATTCTCACCGTGCGCAATCATGGAGAAAATCGAATCCGCACTGTCGAGATAAACCTGCTCGAGCTGCCCGGCTACTCGAGGGGACGCGGAGGGGTATCGCACCACAACCGCAAGAACCACACCACCAAAACGCACGGGATAGGTCTCCCGATCTTGGGGGAAGAGGGGCGATTCGGGGGTACGCGAGCGGGTAATTCGACCTAAAGCAATCGCTTGATCCACCGCACTGTCACGTCCACGGGGTAAAAAATCCCCCACGACGTCACGGTCAAGCGAAGTAGGTGCCGTCGCAGCCCGCACCTGCGCAACAGCCAGTGCGCCGCCTTCATTCCACGTGGGAACCCACAGCACGAGATCACTGAGCGAGAGATCCGCAACGAGTGACCAATTGTCCACGAACGTGTCGAGAAAACGGATAGCGTCCGGCGCTAATTCCGTACGTTGCTCCAGCACTCTGGCGACACCCGGCACCGGGACAGAGTAGCGCTAAGGCTGCCCAGTCATGTCGCCTATGAACTAGCGTAAGCACATGAGCGCCGACGACCAGAACAATCCACCCGCCTCCGGACACCGCGTCATTGCCGCAGCCGAAGAAGCCGGAGTGCGCCACTTATTCACCCTGTCAGGTGCCCACATCTTTCCGCTCTATGACGCGTGCGAGAAGCGCTCAGGCGCGCCACGACTGGTTGACACCCGACACGAACAAACCGCGGGTTTTGCGGCGGAGGCCACGGCTCGATTGACTCGCACCCCGGGATTTGTGGCCGCCACAGCTGGTCCGGGCGTGACAAACCTGATTACTCCTCTCACCAGCGCGTTCTTTAATGGTGCGCCGTTGGTTGCCATTGGAGGTCGAGCACCTGAGTACCGGTGGGGATCGGGAGCATTGCAGGAATTGGATCACCTGCCATTGGTGCGCCCCATTACCAAGTCTGCCCGCACCGCACACACGGTTGACTCTGTTGGCCCACTCAGCCGGGCAGCGTTTCACACCGCCGACTCACCTCACCGCGGGCCCACATTTCTGGACATCCCCATGGACACTTTGTTTACACCTGTCGCGGATAACCACGACAGTCCCGAACCTATGTCCACGACGCCGACCAGCATCGGGTCAGGGTTAGCCGGTCTCGATCAGGCAGTTGAGCTCTTGCGCCGATCGGAAAGACCTGTGATTATCGCGGGCACCGATGTCTGGCAGGCCCGCGCGGAAACAGAGTTTGTGGACCTGATCACTCTCACTCAGATGCCTGTGATTGCTAATGGTCTTGCGCGCGGAATAATTCCCCCGGACAATCCCCTGCTCGTAACTGCCGCCAGATCCTATGCGCTGAAGAATGCTGACACTGTTGTTGTGATCGGCACACCTCTGGACTTTCGAGTGAACTACGGAGACTTTGGTGCTGCTCACGTCATCCATGTCACAGATGCCCCACCTGTGCGCACCCCCGAGAAAGTTGTCAGCCTGCATGCTGATCTCCCCTCCGCTATCGCGTCCTTAACGACTGCGGTGAATACGCCGGTTGGCTCTACTTCCTGGCGTGAAACCCTCGCTGACGAAACACACCGAGCACGGCAATCCAATGCCGACATGATGAACGAAACCGGAGCCATGATCCATCCGGCCGGCATCTACCGCGAATTACTTCCACGGCTCACCGCATCCACGATCACTATTGGCGACGGAGGGGACTTTGTCTCCTATGCCGGAAAGTTCATTGAACCTCAGCGACCGGGCAGGTGGCTCGACCCTGGTCCGTTCGGCGCTCTTGGGAGCGCTATGGGCTACACCTTGGCGGCGGGCATGGCCTTCCCGGAGGACCCCCTTGTTGTCCTCCTGGGCGACGGCGCAGCCGGGTTCTCTCTGATGGACGTTGATTCACTGGTTCGCCACAACATTCCAGCAACAATCGTGGTGGGCAACAATGCAGGGTGGGGTCTAGAAAGGCATCCCATGCGATTCCTCTATGGCTACGACGTGCTCGCCGACCTTCGGCCCAGCCGCTACGACGCGGTGGTCGAGGCACTCGGCGGAGCCGGTGAGCTCGTCACTGAACAAGCCGACATTGGGCCGGCCATGGATCGCGCTATGCAATCGGGGGTTCCGTATCTCGTCAATATCTTGACCGACCCCGAGGTTGCCTATCCACGCTCCACCACCGGAGTGTGACGTTCAGTCGGTTCACACACCAGAAGTTCGTTCAAACTCCTGACGATCGACGTGCGCCCTGGTGATCACTCCTTGGGCCACGAGTGTCGTGCCCTGCATGGCTGAGACCGAAAATTCAATTTTCGTGGCACGAACACCGGATACCACTGACGCGATACGCACCTGTGAGCCGACGACCGAGGGTGCCAGATGGCGAACGTCAATATGGATGCCGACCGTGGTGCATTCCGGTGCAAGGAACGGCTGAATCGTTTGTACCGTCACCTGCTCCATCCACTGAATGACCCGCGGAGTGCCCAGTACCCCGACATCTCCGCTACCGAGGTGCGATGCCAGATCCCGATCGGTGACCGTGAAAACATTCTCTGCCCGTGCATCGACGGCAAGAGCGATATTTGTGCACATGCGCGTGTTAATTCAGCGTGACGAGAATGTCACCTTCATTGACGACATCTCCTGGAGAGACAACAATCTCAACAACGGTCCCGCCCACTTCGGTGAGCACTGGAATTTCCATTTTCATAGATTCCAGAATCACCACTGTGTCACCGGGGGCGACCACGGCTCCCACTTCCACTTCGAGTGAGAGCACCGATGCCACCATCTCAGCGCGAATCGATTTCGGCACGTCAACTCCTTGTGTTCGCACATGACACCAACTGGTGCACACGAAGCATACTCGCGCCGCAGAAAGATTCTGGAATGAGTTACAACAACGTGTCAGTGACTGGATCGTCCGCTAGCAAAGAGGAATCATTGTTTCGGATCGAGTTAACTCGCCGGCTCACTGCCCGACAGACAAGATCAGTTTCCGCGGCCATCAGCGAGAGTGCTTCCACCGATCCAATGGTCGGGTCCAGCCACGCATCCCACAGATCAGGCGAAATCGTGGCCGGCATTCGGTCATGGATAAATGAAATCGCT
>JAIOWY010000108.1:0-5816 GCA_021741845.1 Candidatus Nanopelagicales bacterium | reverse complement strand
CAGACCGATCGTGAACAGACTGAACGTGGACAGCGCCTTGTGGCCGTGGTTCGGGATCTGCCGAAGTATCAGCACTTGGAATCCGACCTCGGCATCACGGTGACGGATAACCGCTCCGCCCTGGGCGAGTGCCATGTCGTGGTGATTGCGATCAAGCCCCAGGTGATTCGAGAGATCCTCAGTGAATTTGCACCGCACATTGCACCGGGTGCGTTGGTGATCTCGGTGGCGGCCGGAATCACCACCGATTACATTGCGCACGCGCTGCCGACCACGGACCAAATAGTGCGGGCCATGCCGAACACGCCCTCGATTATTGGCCGCGGAGTCACCGGGATCAGTGGGGCTGCGGCCTGCACACCCGCATCGTTAGAGCTGGCGCGCGATTTGTTGTCGGCGGTGGGTGCTGTCGTGGAGGTGCCTGAATCACAACAGAATGCCCTCGCTGCGGTGAGCGGAAGTGGTCCGGCCTATCTGTACTACCTCGCCGAGTACATGATCAGTGGTGCGCGCGAGTTGGGACTTGACCAGGTCGTGGCAGAGCAACTTGTCCGCGAGACGCTACTGGGCGCTGCGCAATTATGGGAAGTTCAACGCCAGCAAGCGCCGGAGCGCGAGATCACTCCCGCCGCACTGCGGGCACAGGTGACGTCACCCGGAGGCATGACGGCCGCGGCCATGGGCGTACTCGACACGCATGAGGTGAACGCCGCCATTGAGGCGGCCTTGGCTCGGGGCGTGGCGCGGGCACAGGAGTTGGGTGCTCCGTGAGAAGCGACAACTCGTGAGTAGAGGTGACGCGTGAACGGCGGACCGCTCATGATTCCGTGGAGCGAGGATTTGACGGAGTACAACTTCGGACCTACCCACCCGCTGGCACCCATTCGCGTGCAATTGGCGCTTCAACTAGCTCGAGAGTTGGGGGTTCTGGACGGGATTGAGTTTGTGTCAGACTTTGCATCGGCAACAGATGCCCAGTTGTTGCGTGTGCATACCCCCGAACTGATCGCTGCCGTCAAGGAAGCATCAGATAACCCGCACTACTTTTCTGCCGAGCATGGATTAGGCACCTCTGATGACCCGGTATTTCCCCACATGCACCGGGCGGCGGCGCGCGTTGCCGGGGCGACCACGGCGGCGGCGGTCGCGGTGTGGACGGGGCAGGTGGAACACGCGGTGAATTTAGCGGGGGGATTGCACCACGCCCACGCGGACGCGTCCTCCGGATTCTGTGTGTACAACGACATTGCCGTGGCGATCGCCGAACTACTCGATCGCGGCGCGCAGCGCGTTGCCTACATAGACATTGATGCCCACCACGGTGACGGAGTCCAAGATATTTTCTGGAATGACCCTCGGGTGCTCACAATTTCCATACATGAAAGTGCCCGGACCCTTTTCCCAGGATCGGGGTACCCCACCGAAACGGGTGGACCTGATGCACCGGGAAGTGCGGTCAACATCGCATTGCCGGCGGGCACGGGAGACCAGGGCTGGTTACGCGCCTTTGCCGCGATCGTGCCGCCCATTGTTGACTCCTTCGCCCCGGAGATCATCGTGAGTCAAAATGGTGTTGATTCACACCTTGAGGACCCGCTCACCCACCTCACCTTGACCGTTGACGGGCACCGTTCGGCGTACCAGGCGGTGCACCGACTGGCGCACGCGCACGGGGGCAAGTTGGTGGCGGTCGGTGGTGGCGGTTACGACCTCTTTGATGCTGTGCCGCGTTCGTGGGCGATCCTGTTGGCGGTGTTGCGGGATATCCCCTTGGATAAAAACACTCCCGTTCCCGAAGCAGTTCTCGATTATGTCCGTTCATTAACCGGAGCGGTCATGACGCCGGTCATGACCGACGGAGCCGAGCCGTGGGCCAAACCCATTGAGCAAGGGTTTAACCCTCAGCACCCGGTGGACGCCGCGATCATGGAAACGAGGGAAGCGGTGTTTCCATTTTTCGGACGTGACCCCGAGGTGGATTCCTGGTTCTAGCGTGTCGCAACCCGGGGTACCCAGGAATTTCCGGTATTGGGTCACATCCGCTACCCTCCACCCACTAAGGTTCGGTGAGCGCCACAACGGGTGAGCGACTGTGAACACAGAACGATTTCAGTATCAGGAGATATGTATGGCTACTTCGGGATTAGGCGATGTTCGGTTCTTAACCGTTGCTGAAGTGGCAGCTGTCATGCGCGTTTCCAAAATGACCGTTTATCGGTTGGTGCATAACGGTGAACTCCCAGCTGTTCGTGTTGGCCGTTCATTCCGCGTTCCCGAGCAAGCCGTGCAGGATTACTTGCGCGACTCCTATATCGAAACTGCGTAACGCCACCACGGCGCTGCGCTGCAGACCAATTCCCCGGGGGTTGCTTACCCCGAATCCGGGTGCAGATAGACTCTCATTCGCGCGAAAATCATTCGCGTTAATTCATAAAGTGACAAAGGATCGTTAATGGGCTCAGTAATCAAGAAGCGTCGTAAGCGGATGGCGAAGAAGAAGCATCGCAAACTGCTGCGTCGCACGAGAGTCCAGCGCAGAAACAAGAAGTAAGCCGTGGTCGTGGGTCCAGCTTCCTCGCTGCCTTCGGCCATGACCTCGGATCTGCTGGATCGGGTACTCGAGCCGATCTACTCCGATTGGTTCCGCACCCACGTCTCGGGTGCCGAGCACATCCCACCCACCGGTGGCGCCCTGGTGGTAGCCAATCACGCCGGCGCATTCGCTATCGACGGTTTGATCACCATGTCCGCGGTCGCGAAAAACACCAACCGCACATTGCGCGTGTTAGGTGCAGATTTCCTCTTCCACCTTGGCATGAATGAATTGCTGGATCATCTCGGTGTTGTCCCTGCGCAGCCGGAGGTTGCCCGGGAGTTGCTGGCTAACGGTGAACTCGTGGGAGTGTGGCCTGAAGGTGTGCGCGGTGTTGCCAAGACATTCGATCAGCGGTACCGACTGCAGCGATTCGGTCGCGGTGGTTTTGCCCGCGTTGCGGCAGAGATGGCGGTCCCGGTGATTCCCACCGCGATCATTGGTTCTGAGGAATCGTATCCGCTCATTGCCCGCATGTCGGGAGTGTTGAATTGGGTTGGTTTGCCCTACCTTCCAGTGACGCCCACCTTCCCGGCTTTAGGTCCACTGGGACTTATTCCGCTTCCCAGCAAATGGAGTATCACCTTCGGGGCACCACTTAATCCACCACCGGATAATTCGACAATCGCCGCATTTGAATTCGCCGACGAGGTTCATTCGATCATGACAGACATGCTTCGATCGGGGCTAGAAAAAAGAACGAGTATTTTCTAGGAGTCACCTATCGGCGAGCTATGCGGCCGATCAGATAACCCGCGGCAAGACCGAGGGCGATTCCGCTGGCTGCCGAACTCGCGGGGAGTGCGTACTCGCGCATGCGTTCGCGGCGACGGAAATCAGCAATAGTCCAGCCCATTTCCTTGGCGTATGCACGCAATTGGGAGTCGGGGTTGACCGCGGTGGGATGCCCCACCGTTGAGAGCATGGGAATGTCGTTCGACGAATCCGAATATGCAGAGCACAGGGATAAATCCAGTCCCTCGCTGGCGGCGAGTGCGCGCACCGCTTCCGCTTTGGCCAACCCGTGTAATGGATACCCGGCCAGCCGACCGGTGTAAATGCCGTTCTCTTCCTCGGCGACCGTGCCGAGTGCGCCTGTCAGCCCCAAGCGTCGTGCCAAGAGCTCGGCTAACTCGACCGGTGTGGCGGTCACGAGCCACACTTCCTCCCCGGCGTCGAGGTGTTTCTGCGCGAGGGCCAGGGAGCCGGGAATGAGTTTGTCGACCATTCCTTGATCAAAGACTTGTTCACCGAGTCGCGTGAGTTCGTCCACCTGTCGCCCTTGAACAAAGGACAGTGCCGCCTCGGTGGCTGCGGCAACATCCTCGGGGTCCTCCGAGCCGGAGAGAACAAACTTCAATTGCTTGACCCCAAAGCCAAAAATCTCCCGGCCGCTGAAGTACTTCATTTTGGCCAGGCCGGAGGCAAAGTGAAAGAGAGATGCCCCGCGCATGATTGTGTTGTCGACATCAAAAAAAGCCGCTGCCTGGGTGGGGCTTTGTGGGCGGTCTCCATGGGCTTTTGCCGCCGCGGCCGCCCCGGAGCGCCGATACGAGGAGAGGACGTCGGCGGCAGAGGAGGACCGTGCTCCCGTGGCTGGGTTCTGATGCGCCATAGGGCGAGAGTACCCACCCTGCCCGGAGGTGTGTGCCAGACTCAGGGGGTGAGTTCCTCGATCGCCGTGACCAGCGTCTCAGACTTTCTGAGTATTTCTGCCGCCCGCGACCCACACCGCATTGCGGTGGTGGATACCGCGACGGGGGAGAGGCTGACCTACTCGGAGCTGGACGAACGCGTGAGTTCCACCGCAGCGGTCCTGATGGATCGTGGATTGCTCACGGCGCGTGTGGGAGATCGCGTGGGATTGCTCCTGGGGAATACCGCCGATTTTGTGATTGCCTATTTCGGAATTATCCGCGCCGGTTTGGTCGCGGTACCGCTCAATCCGGGTTATACCGAACGCGAGTTGAGTGACATTCTGGCGGAGTCAGATGCACGGTTACTGATTGTTGATTCCACCAACGGTGAACTGGGCGTGTGCGCTGCGGGAGAGCACTGCACGGTTGTCTTCTGTGACGAAGTCGTGTCCGAGCGGGAAACATTGCGCGGTTTTCTCAAGCAGTCACTCCGCTCCTTGGTGCGCGGCAAATCCTCGGGCAGTGTCGTGTTCCCCCGGGTTGTTTCTGACGATCTAGCGCTCCTTCTGTTCACTTCTGGATCTGATGGTGCACCCAAAGGTGTCATGTTGACCCACGAGAACCTTGTCAGCAATGTCAACGCATTGGCCCAATTGCGCAACCCACCAACAGTGAGTGCGGAGGACACTGTTCTGGCAGTGCTTCCGCTGTTCCATGTCTACGGCTTGAACACGGTGCTCACGTTGGCGATTTCTGCTGGTGCCGGTGTTGTGTTGCTTGATCGATTTGATGCCGTTGAGTCGCTCGAGGTCATTGCGCGGGAACATGTCACCACGGTCGCTGGCGCGCCCGCCATGTACTTGCTCTGGTCGCGGGTTCCTTCCGTCGCAGACGCTATGCGCCCCATTCGCATGCTCTCCAGTGGCGGTGCGCCCTTGCCGCCAGAGATTTTTACTCGGTTCGAGGAACTCACCGGCATGCGCATCTACGAGGGGTACGGCATGACGGAAACGTCGCCGGTGATCACCTCAACTGTTGTCGACGGGCGCGCCATGGCGGGCAGCGTTGGTTTACCCATTCCTGGAACCGAGATAAAAATTATGGCCGACTCCGGTGAAGAAGCGGAGAGCGGCGACCCGGGCGAAATTTGGGTTCGTGGTCCAGGTGTGTTCCGCGGTTACTGGCCCGATCACACCGACGGTCCCGACTCCACCGGGTGGTTTGGTACGGGTGACATTGGTTTGCTGGACGACAGTGGTGCTTTGCGCTTAGTAGATCGCCGACGCGAGGTGATCATCGTTAATGGTTTCAATGTATTTCCCCGCGAAGTGGAAATCGTGCTGGAGGGAATAGACGGAGTTACGGAGGCTGCCGTACTCGGCCGCCACGACCCCGAGACCGGCGAAGCAGTCACCGCGTTGGTGGTGGTGCGCCCGGGTTCACCGTTGACACCTGCCGACATTGTGGAACAAGCCGCCGTGTCCTTAGCGCGGTTTAAGTGCCCCACCGAAGTGCGCATTGTTGAACACCTCCCGCGATCAACGACCGGCAAGATTGCCAAGGGTCGGTTGCGTGAGGTGTACGAG